>NZ_CANRIC010000001.1:0-147299 GCF_947630565.1 uncultured Paenalcaligenes sp. | reverse complement strand
CAGTAAAAACTGCTTGTGGCGCACGTGCTGATTGAATATATCTTGCCGCGTTTTGCGGCAACGTCTTACATCCTCCAACTGAAGGAAGAGGTTTTCGACGTAATCTGATAAAAATAAAGCTTGTTATTGGCATTGATCTCTTGAATAATTTAGACACAATTTATCCAAAAAGGAAGGGGCATGCCATTATTTCACGTCAGTAAATTAATGCGTCATTTGTTGGTGATAGGAATGGTTAGTGCGCCATTAGCTACATTGGCGCAAGATGCCGAGTTTGATCTGCAGCACGGCTTAAAAATGATTAAGGCCGATGAGGCTTATGCGCAAGGATTCACAGGAAAAGGTGTGGTCGTTGCGGTGGTGGATAGTGGCATAGATTCGGATCATTCTGAGTTTTTTGGAAAGCTTTTAGCTGGTTTTGATTTCAATACAAATCAGGTCATTTTGCCTCAATCAGGGAATACGGATTTACCTACGGTGGGCGAGGATGGGGAGGTAAATGTATTAGGTCATGGCACGCATGTATCTGGCATTATTGCTGCAAATAAAGATGGTCAAGGCATGCATGGGGTTGCATATGATAGTCAGTTATTTATGGTTAAACTGGCCGATGATTTTGAGGAAGCTTTTGTCAGAGTAGCAAATCAAGGTGCAAAAATCGTCAACCTAAGTCTAGGGCTTAATGAGTGTTACGGGCTTGATTCCGACACTGATTTTTGTAATGTGACAGAATACGCTTACGAAGACCTAACAGAGCTGGAAGACGAACCCGGACTTCTTAGGGGCTTACAGGCCCTTCATAAAAATGATGTCTTAGTAGTGGCTGCAACAGGTAATGAGCAACAGCCTCACTCTGATGTGTTGGGCGGGATGCCCTATTTAGTCCCTGAATTAGAAAGTACGTCGTTGGTAGTGACATCAGTAAATCGCTTCAATGAATTGGCGAGTTACAGTAATCAATGTGGTGTTGCTGCTGATTGGTGTTTAAGCGCTCCAGGCGGAGATGACACAGATAGGGATAATATGCCAATCGTCTCTAGCGTACCTGGCGGGGGCTATGCTGGCGATACCATGATGGGGACTTCTATGGCGGCCCCTCATGTAACTGGTGTGGCCGCATTGGTAGCCGAGGCTTTCCCTTATTTTAGTGCTAATAACTTACAGCAAACCTTATTAACAACAGCGACCCCTCTAGGTGATCGCTCTCTATATGGTTGGGGTTTAGTTAATGCAGGCAAGGCCGTTAATGGTCCGGCTCAGTTTATTCATGTTTTTCAGGCTAATACCAAAGGAATGGACTCCGTCTTTTCTAATGATATTTCTGGAGAAGGGGCTTTGCTTAAAACGGGCTTAGGGCGCTTAGAACTATCAGGGCAAAATACCTTTTCTACGGCCTCCCTAGAAATGGGAGAGTTAGCCATTACAGGAACCCATGCTAATGCGATTGTTACTCAAAAAGACACGCAGTTGACGGGTGACGGTAAAATAGGCCAAGCGGTGGTGGCAGGAGTCATTGCACCAGGGGTTAAGGAAAAAAATCCATTTGGTCATTTAACCATAGAGGATACTTTTGTCGCAGAGCAAGGGGCTGTTCTTGATATAGTCACTTCTATTGATGGGGATAGCAGTCAGCTACGTGTCAATGGTGCGTCATTCTTGGACGGAATGGATATTGTTTTGTCAGGAAATGCGTTTAGGCCGGGTGTTTCTTATACCGTTTTACAAAATAATAGCGATATCGCGGGGCAGGTGGGACATTTAACCGGTGGCAGTACGACATTTTTGGAAAGCCGACTAGAGCAGGGGTTAAATCAAGTTCAAGCCCATATCGTGCGTAATAACTTGTCTTTGGCTTCTTTTGCACAAACAGCAAACCAAAAAGCAGTCGCCCAAGGGCTTGATGAGCATTCAGCTGGGCCCGTGATAGGGCTGCAGCCTCTTTATGATTCGTTGTTAAATAGTGATGGATCTTCATTGCCTCAATTAGGGCAGCAGCTAAGTGCAGAGGTTTACAGTACAACTAAAGCGGCGTTGGTGCAGTCGGATAGACGTTGGGCGCAGCAGTTATTACGCCAGTCCAGAACACTTCAATCCGCTGATTCACTTCCTGTGTGGGTTGATATCTCTAGCTCTAGACAGCAATTAGGTGCGAAAAATGGCGCTTCTAAGGCTAAGTTTAATCAAACGGGGGTTGCTTTAGGCGCGCAGTGGGATATGAACTCTCAGTGGGCATTGGGTGCGGCACTTGCCTATCAGGATGGAAAGCTGAATGTGCGTGAGCGTGATGAGCAGGCCAAGAGCAAGAGTTACAGTGCCGCCTTGTATGCGAAAACTCAGTTTCCTTTGACTTCTGGTTCTGGTGCCATCAATTGGTTAAGTGGAATGAGCTTTACACACCACCGTGTTGATTACAAGCGCACCTTCTCAGCTTTGGAAAATCAGCGTTTAGCATCCAAAGCCAATACAAATAACTATCAACTATTTACCGAGCTAGGACTACCTATTGCTTTGAGTGAGCAATGGAATATAGAGCCATTTTTGGGAGCAGGCTGGTTGCATAGTCGCGCTGGGGCTGTGGCAGAAGAAGGGGGCTATACCGCTTTAAGTCAGAACTCTACTACGTTAAACACAGGTTATGCTCAATTAGGCTTACGCAATGCTTATGAATGGGGTTTAGCTAACGGACAGGTTGGGTCTGCTTATGTGGATTTGGCATGGCAGCATGGTTTTGGTAAAGAGCAACCACGTAGTCGTTTGCATTTTTCGGCAAATGAACACGTAGGATTTACCACGCATGGTGCTAGTCTAAGCAAAAACAGTCTGCAGCTAGGAGTAGGTGCTGCGCTAGCATTAACCGCATCTAGTCATGTCTCTTTGTCGTATCAAGGAGCCTTCGCTGGATCAGGTTCTCATCAGCATGGGGGTATGCTGAGTTTGCAGCATCGCTTCTAAGCTGGTAGTAACATAAGGAACGCTGGAATTATTCCAGCGCTCCTACGTATTTTTAATTCTTATAGCAATGGCCTACGAAAAAGCCCTGCAAAGAGATTGTCTTTGCAGGGCTTTTGAATTTTGGTGCATCCACCCGGAATCGAACCGGGACGAACTCGCGTTCGAGGGATTTTAAGTCCCTTGCGTCTACCTATTCCGCCATGGATGCGGCGTTGTGTTAGTGATGCTGGCGGAAGCGGTGAGATTCGAACTCACGGATGGGTTACCCCATCGCTGGTTTTCAAGACCAGTCCATTCAACCGCTCTGGCACGCTTCCATTTGGTGCCGCAAAAACACAAATTTCTTAGCTGTTTAGATAAGTCTGTAACTGCTAAAAAAACTATATTAACCGAACAAAATAAATTTGTCACGCTATTTTTATAAAAATCAGCTAAATGACGTATAACGGATGCTTTACAATGCTTAAAACCAACTAACGTGGAGAGAGAGATGAGTCAAACTATGCTTGCTATTGAAATTACTACACCTGGTGGGCCAGAGGTTTTAAAGCCTGTGCAACGACCGTTGCCTAAAGCAGCGGCAGGACAGGTATTGATTAAGGTAGAGGCCGCGGGAATTAACCGTCCCGATGTTTTTCAACGTAAAGGGGCTTATCCTGCACCAGCAGGGGCATCTGACTTACCTGGTCTAGAGGTTTCGGGCACGATTGTTGAGGGTGATTTAGCCGGGACCGATTTTAAAATAGGTGATGCCGTATGTGCGTTATTGCCAGGAGGCGGGTATGCGCAGTATGCACTAGCACAGGCAGAGCATTGTTTACCCGTGCCGAATGGTTTCTCGATGGTAGAGGCGGCAGGCATTCCTGAGACCTTTTTCACCGTCTACAGTAATATTTGGATGAGAGGTCAACTGCAAAAAGGTGAGACATTACTGGTGCATGGCGGAGCGAGTGGTATAGGAACAACGGCGATTCAGCTTGCTGTAGCGATGGGACATACTGTTTTTGCAACAGTAGGCTCCGATGAGCGAGTAGAGGCCGTTGAAAAGTTGGGTGCGATTGGTATTAACTACAAAACGCAACAGTTTGAGCAGGTCGTGAATGAGCGTACTAATAATAAAGGCGTTGATGTTATTTTAGATATGGTGGCGGGTGACTATCTAAATAGAGACCTTGCTTGTTTGGCTGATGATGGTCGTATAGTGGTGATTGCGTTATTGGGCGGTGCTAAAGGGGAAGTCGATGCGGGGCAAATTCTACGCCGTCGATTAACCATTACGGGCTCAACCCTACGCCCTAGGCCTAATCAGGTAAAGGCTGATATTGCAGCAGCTCTTCATAAGAACGTATGGCCTTTATTAGTTAGTGGTCAGGTTAAACCTTTAATTCACGCTACATTTTCTTTGGATCAGGCTGATCAGGCCCATGCGTTAATGGATAGTGGCGAGCAAATAGGCAAAATTATTCTTACTGTCTAGGCATAAACTTAGGTGGCGCGCTACAATACTTGGTTTATCCACATGAATTGTGGTGTAAACCACACAGCTGGGTTTTTGATATGACTAAACAACGATTGGTAATGGGTAATTGGAAGATGCATGGTTCGTTAGCGTCTAATCAGCAATTACTAGAACAACTTATCGCCGGCTTAGGCAGTGCCCACTCACACAGTGATGTTGTTGTGTGTGCGCCACATCCTTATTTGGCACAATTACAGCAGATCCTGACCAATACTGCTATTCAATGGGGTGCTCAAAATCTAAGCGAGCATACTCAGGGTGCATTTACAGGAGAAGTCTCTCCGTTAATGCTGAAAGACTTTGGTTGTCAGTGGGTGTTGGTTGGTCACTCAGAGCGACGAGCCCTGTACGGAGAAACGGATGCGGATGTTTTGGCAAAGACTGTCGCCGCTCTTGATGCCGGACTGACTCCAGTTGTTTGTGTGGGTGAAACCGAATCAGAACAGGCTGCTGGCCAAACACAGGCAGTTATTTTGCAACAGTTGCAGTCCATATTAAAATTAGAGACTGCTTTGTTATCACGGATTGTGGTGGCTTATGAGCCTGTTTGGGCCATAGGTACCGGTAAAAGTGCTACACCAGAACAAGCTCAGGCTGTACATGCATATATTAGAGGCTTATTAGCCCAGCATCATGTTGCAGCGGTTCAGGTTCTTTATGGTGGTAGTGTCAATGCAGGCAATGCCGCGGATTTGTTTGCTATGCCAGACATTGATGGGGCTTTAGTTGGTGGTGCTTCTCTCAAGGCCGCTGATTTCTTATCTATAGCAGCCGCTTAAACGGCTCGGAGTGTATTTCATGGAATGGTTAACTTCCGTATTGCAGGCGGTTCAAGTAATTGCATCGCTATCAATTATTGGTTTGGTGCTTTTGCAGCAGGGCAAGGGCGCAGATATGGGTTCAGCCTTTGGGGCGGGAGCCTCAGGTAGTGTATTTGGCGCCGCTGGTGCGGCTAACTTTTTATCACGCATGACTAAATACGCAGCCATTGTGTTTTTTGTCGCTACAGGTGGGTTGGCTTGGACGGCACATCATCCTGTCAGGGTGGAGACCGAAAGCAGTATCATGCAGGGTTTTGAATCTGTAGTTCCAGGTTCTGCCCCGTCTTCTGTTGTTCCTGTGCCACAAGCTACAAATGATTTAAGTGTGCCTTCTTTATCTGCTGAGCCTCAAGAAAAAGCCGCAGAATAAAAAAACTAGCGCATTGGGCAATATCCTACTGATGTTGCTAAATAGATACAGAAAAACGAGAGTTTTCTACAAATAAAACGTGGGCTCTCGTTTTTTTATTCTCTTGTGATATAGTTTCAATCTTCGTTATCCAGTGCATTGCACCAGATAATGCCGACGTGGTGGAATTGGTAGACACGCTATCTTGAGGGGGTAGTGGCGAAAGCTATGCGAGTTCGATTCTCGCCGTCGGCACCAGAATTCTAAAACCGAGCCTTGCTCGGTTTTTTTATACTTGATTATTTATCCCGTTGCGGGCTTAAATAGATTTAATACTTCAGCCGCTGTGGTCGAAGTGATGTTTGAAAAGACAAGTTCTGTTGATTGGTTTTAAACAGGGTTTGGGCTAGAGAACCAAAAAACACGATGTGGCACTAAAACCACTCTTTGTTGTACTAAAGCAACGGAAAATCGTGAAAATGTAGGTTTTTTACCGCAAACCATAGCCAGTCAGCCTGAATTTTGCTGCAATAGCATCAACTTCCCATTGCGGAGTTAGAAAGAGCAGTAGCACACAATGATTGTTGGGCTGCTCTGATTTACTCAAAAAAATCCACGGAGATTTCACAAATGAAAAAGACTCTGCTCGCTGCTGCTCTGATGGCCGGTTTTGCTGGCATCGCTCACGCAGATACATCTGTAACTTTGTACGGTATTATTGATGGTGGCGTAGGCTACAATCAACTAAAAGGTTCCGGTACAGCTGTTCTTAACAAAGACGGCGACGTAGTTATTGGTAATGTTTGGAGTAACACACGTCCAGATAGCTTCAAAAACAAACGTACTGGCTTAATCAGCGGTATTCAGTCTGGTAGCCGTTGGGGCCTAAAAGGATCTGAAGATCTAGGTAACGGTCTACGTGCTGTTTTCGTTCTAGAAAGCGGCTTTGATCTAGGTACTGGTAACTCAGGTCAAGGCAACCGTTTGTTCGGTCGTCAAGCCACGCTAGGTTTGGCTGGTGATAGCTGGGGTCAATTAGATTTCGGTCGTCAAACAAACATTGCTTCCAAATACTTGCCTGGTGTCATGGATCCGTTTGGCGCTGGTTTCGATCAGGCTAACGCTGGTGCATCTTTATCCGCAGCGAACACAGCTCGTTACGACAACATGGTTATGTACCAAACACCTAACTTCTCTGGCTTCCAGTTTGGTGTTGGTTACTCCTTCAACGTAAACCAAGATCAGAAAGGCGAGAAAACTATCGCTGGTGTTAAAACCAAAACTGACAAACACGCTCTAACAACTGGTTTACGTTATGTTAACGGCCCAATCGGTGCTGCTTTGACTTACGACCAGTTCAAAGATCGTAATGGCGTGTTGGCTAATGGTTCTGGTGATGTTACAGCCAAATCATGGGCTGCAGCATTCAGTTACGACTTCGAAGTTGTTAAACTACACCTAGGTGGTGGTCAGACTCGTGATGGTATGTTTGCCGTACAGTCATATGCTAAAGAGTCTTTCCTACCTAGCTTCACAGGTCTAAAAGGCTTGCGTGTTAACTCCTACGTTGCTGGTTTAACAGCTCCAGTAGGCGCTGGTAAGATCATGGCTTCTTGGCAGATGGCTGACCTAGACAAAGCTCCTGAGGCTTACCGTGGTCCTGGCTTTGAAAGCAAAAAACAGCAGACATACAGCTTGGGTTACACACACCCACTATCCAAGCGTACAAACGTATACGCGATTGGTTCTTACGCCAAAAACGTACACTTTGCACCTGATGCCAAAGCAACATTGGTTGGCGTTGGTCTACGTCACCAGTTCTAATAATCTGACGCAGATTACTGCGTTTGATTTAAGCTAGGTATCTGGCTTTTAGAACAGAAAAGCCACTCTACGGAGTGGCTTTTTTTATGCCTGATTGAAATGAGTTTTTTTGTGTTCATAGCATGAATGTATGGGGTTTACTCTTATATAAGAGTGATAATTCTGCTAAACTATGGCAGTTGCAAAAGGGTTGCAATAAATCGTACGCACCACGTACAGATAGGAAAGTTTCATACTGTAATCAAAGCTACAGTTGGTGCGCATTCTAAAACTAAAGCGTCCATAAATCCTTGTTTCTTGGGCTTTTTACTTAAACTCTGAATGTAAAATGCTACAATTCAAGAGTTAACTTACTGTGAGTGGGTGTTTGCATGGATCTGCAAAATTATTTTCCCGTTTTACTCTTCATCATCGTGGCAACGCTTATCGGTTTGGCGTTGTTAGCTGCGGGCCGTATTCTTGGTCCTAATCGTCCTTACGATGAGAAACTCTCCCCCTACGAGTGTGGTTTTGAAGCTTTCGGCGACTCTCGCATGAAAATCGATATCCGCTACTACCTCATCGCTATTCTTTTCATTATGTTTGATCTGGAAATTGCCTTCCTGTTTCCATGGGCTATTGCTCAGGGTGCGGTCGGTATCGTGGGTTTCTGGACGGTAATGGTGTTCCTGCTGGTGTTGACTGTAGGCTTCATTTACGAATGGAAAAAAGGCGCTCTCGATTGGGAGTAATAGCGTAAACGCTTTAAAGGCAAAGATATGGCTATTGATGGCATTCTTAAAGAAGGTTTTATTACGACCAGTGCGGATAAGCTCCTCAACTGGGCGAAAACAGGCTCCATGTGGCCAATGACATTTGGTCTGGCCTGTTGTGCGGTAGAAATGATGCATGCGGGTGCAGCGCGTTATGACTTAGACCAATTTGGAATTATTTTCCGTCCAAGTCCTCGTCAATCTGATTTGATGATTGTGGCAGGCACGCTTTGTAATAAAATGGCTCCAGCTCTACGTAAGGTGTATGACCAGATGGCGGAACCTCGTTGGGTGGTATCGATGGGGTCCTGTGCCAATGGTGGTGGCTACTATCATTATTCGTACTCAGTAGTACGTGGTTGTGACCGCATTGTGCCCGTAGATATTTATGTGCCGGGTTGTCCTCCTACTGCAGAGGCGTTGGTATACGGTTTGCTACAAATGCAAAATAAAATCCGTTTAACTAATACCATTGCACGCTAAAGGTACAAACATGACACGGCTTGAAACCCTACAAAATAATTTGCATACGGTGTTTGGTGCAGATGCTAATGTGACTATCTCTTTAAACGAGGTCACTCTAGAAATCCCCGCCGAAAAATGGGTTGATGCATGTACTACATTACGCGATCATGCTTCATTGCGTTTTGAAACCTGTATTGACTTATGTGGACTAGACTACTCAGCTTGGGGCGCTCCTACTTACACAGAGGCCTCCTCTAAATTCCCACACCGTTTTGCAGTAGTTATTCATTTGCTTTCTTTAACTCATAATTGGCGTATGCGTGTTCGCGTTTTTCTGCCTAATGATGAGTTCCCCGTCATTCCCTCTTTGTTCTCCGTTTGGCCTACGGTAAATTGGTTCGAACGAGAAGCCTTTGATTTGTACGGAATTGTATTCGAGGGTCACCCAGACTTACGACGTATTTTGACTGATTACGGGTTTATTGGGCATCCTTTCCGTAAAGACTTCCCTATATCCGGTTACGTAGAAATGCGTTATGACCCAGAACAAAAGCGCGTGGTGTACCAACCAGTTACCATTGAGCCGCGAGAAATTATTCCACGCGTAGTACGTGAAGATGATTATGGAGTAGGGCGCTAAGATGGCTGAAATTCAAAATTACTCTCTAAACTTTGGCCCGCAGCACCCAGCAGCTCATGGTGTATTGCGTTTGGTTTTAGAAATGGATGGCGAGGTGATTCAACGTGCTGATCCGCACATTGGGTTATTGCACCGAGCAACTGAAAAGTTAGCCGAGCACCGCACCTATTTACAAGCGTTACCTTATATGGATCGTTTAGATTACGTATCCATGATGTGTAATGAGCACGCTTATTGTTTAGCAGTAGAAAAACTGCTCGGGGTAGATGTGCCCTTGCGTGCTCAATACATTCGGGTGATGTTTGATGAGATTACTCGACTCTCAAACCACCTCATGTCTGTAGGCTCACATGCTTTGGACGTAGGGGCAATGGCAGTGTTCTTGTACGCGTTCCGTGAACGAGAAGACTTAATGGATATGTACGAGGCCGTGTCAGGTGCTCGTTTACATGCGGCCTACTATCGCCCTGGTGGTGTGTACCGTGATTTGCCAGATACGATGGCTCTGTATCAGGGTAATAAATACCGTAGCGAAAAAGAGCTGCGCCTCATGAACGAGGCACGTTCTGGCTCATTGCTTGATTTTATTGATGACTTCGCTCAACGCTTTCCCGCCTGTATTGATGAATACGAAACGCTTCTAACTGATAATAGAATTTGGAAGCAGCGTTTGGTCGATGTGGGTATAGTGACCCCAGAGCGGGCAATGGCCTTAGGCTTTACGGGTCCAATGTTGCGTGGTTCAGGCGTAGAGTGGGATGTGCGTAAAAAACAACCCTACGAAGTCTATGACCGGATGGATTTTGATATCCCTGTAGGTACGAATGGCGATTGTTACGATCGTTATTTGGTGCGTATTGCTGAGATGCGTGAAAGTACACGCATCATTTCGCAGTGTGTCAGCTGGTTAAGAGAGAACGCAGGTCCTGTTATTACAGAGAACCATAAAGTTGCTCCGCCATCTCGTGAACAAATGAAAACAGGGATGGAAGACTTAATTCACCACTTCAAACTGTTCTCCGAAGGAATGCACGTTCCAGCAGGCGAGGCCTATGCTGGTATTGAGCACCCCAAAGGTGAGTTTGGTATTTATTTGGTGTCTGATGGGGGTAATAAACCATATCGTATGAAAATTCGTGCGCCAGGTTTCGTACACCTACAATCCTTAGATGAAATGTCCCGTGGCCATATGTTGGCTGATGCGGTGACAATTATCGGTACCCAAGACATTGTTTTTGGCGAGATTGACCGCTAAGGCGGCATTAAACATAACGGAATCGAACTATGCTGCTTTCCGAAAAAGCCTATCAACGAATTGACAGGGAACTGGCCAAATTCCCCCCCGAGCAAAAGCGCTCGGCCATTATGGCGTCGCTGACCATTGCCCAAGAAGAAAAAGGGTGGTTGTCTACCGAAACGATTGAAGATGTTGCCAATTACCTCGGTTTACCACCTGTGATGATTCAAGAGGTAGCGACTTTCTATGATATGTATCACTTACAGCCTGTAGGTAAATACACCATTTCTGTTTGTACCAATTTGCCCTGTGCTTTGCGTGATGGGGTGAAATCGGGTCAATACTTAAAAGATAAATTAGGCATTGATTTTGGGCAAACCACAGCAGATGGTATGTTTACTATCGAAGAATGTGAGTGTTTGGGGTCATGTGGTGATTCCCCTTTGATGTTGGTGAATAACCATCATATGTGTGTACGCATGGAGCCCGAGCGTATCGACGCGATGCTTGCAGCTCTTAAAGACGGAGAGTCGGCATGAATCTAGACGTGCTAAAACGCTTATCCGAAGGTCTAGATCCTAATCCAGCTAACGATTTGTCTCGTAGCATGATTTTTCATGATCGTCACATTAACCCTCAAATTTTGCAGGGCTTGGACGGAGCGAACTGGGACTTAGAAGGGTATGTAAAACGCGGGGGCTACGAGGCCTTACGTCGTATCCTAACCACTGGACTAACACCCGAGGACGTAATTGCCGAGGTAAAAACCTCCGCCTTACGTGGTCGTGGTGGTGCAGGTTTCCCCAGTGGCTTGAAATGGAGTTTCATGCCTCGAAACTTGCCGGGTCAGAAATACTTAGTTTGTAATTCAGACGAAGGTGAGCCTGGGACATTTAAAGATCGCGATATTTTGCGTTTTAATCCTCATGCTGTTATCGAAGGGATGGCAATTGCTGCCTACGCAATGGGTATTAGTGTTGGTTATAACTATATCCATGGTGAGATTTTCGAGGTGTATCAGCGCTTTGAAGAGGCCTTAGAGCAAGCTCGTGCAGCAGGATATTTAGGCGATAATATTTTAGGTTCTGCCTTTAGCTTTCAGCTTCATGCCTTTCATGGTTATGGCGCTTACATTTGTGGCGAAGAAACCGCTTTACTCGAGTCACTCGAAGGCAAAAAAGGCCAACCACGCTTTAAACCTCCTTTTCCAGCTAGCTTTGGTTTATATGGCAAGCCGACCACAATTAATAACACAGAGACTTTTGCCGCTGTGCCTTGGATTCTGCGTCATAGTGGCAAAGAGTACTTGGATGTGGGTGTGCCTAATGCGGGTGGTACGAAAATTTTCTCTGTATCAGGTGATGTGGAGCTTCCCGGTAACTACGAGGTGCCAATGGGCACGCCGTTCTCTAAGTTGTTAGAGTTGGCTGGTGGAGTTCGTGGTGGACGTAAGCTCAAAGCTGTTATTCCTGGGGGCTCCAGTGCGCCCGTTGTTCCAGCCGATATTATGATGCAGACAAACATGGATTATGACTCCATCTCTAAAGCTGGCTCTATGCTCGGCTCAGGTGCGGTTATTGTCTTGGACGAGACGCGTTGTATGGTGAAATCCTTATTACGTCTTTCGTACTTTTACTACCACGAAAGTTGTGGTCAATGTACCCCATGTCGCGAGGGTACGGGTTGGTTATGGCGTATGGTTCATCGCATCGAAAATGGTCAAGGTCGTATCGAAGACCTAGACATGCTTGATGAGATCGCAGGCAATATCATGGGGCGCACGATTTGCGCACTGGGTGATGCCGCTGCTTTACCCGTACGCAGTTTTGTTAAGCACTTCCGCGACGAGTTCGCACACCACATCGAGCATAAAAGCTGCGTGGTGCCCCAATATTTGTAGGCTCAGGACAAACTAATGGTAGAACTCACCATCGACGGCATCAAACTCGAAGCCCCTGAGGGCAGCATGGTTATCCAAGCTGCCCACGAAGCTGGGGTCTATGTGCCGCACTTCTGTTATCACAAAAAACTTAGCATTGCTGCTAACTGCCGCATGTGCTTGGTTGACGTAGAAAAAGCCCCTAAACCATTACCCGCCTGCGCTACGCCGGTGACCAATGGCATGGTGGTACATACACGCTCCGAAAAAGCCATCTCAGCTCAAAAAGATGTGATGGAGTTTTTGCTCATTAACCACCCGCTAGATTGCCCTGTGTGTGATCAAGGTGGTGAATGTCAATTACAAGATTTGGCAGTAGGTTACGGTGGATCGACCTCTCGTTACGAGGAAGAAAAACGCGTTGTTGCTGCTAAATCTATGGGACCACTGATCTCTACAGAGGCCATGCAGCGTTGTATTCACTGTACGCGATGTGTACGTACTGGCGAAGAAATCGCTGGTATCCAAGAGGTAGGTATGTTGGGGCGTGGTGAACACGCTGAAATTACTACTTTTGTTGGGCGTGCAGTTGAATCTGAACTTTCTGGAAACATGATTGACGTGTGTCCAGTGGGCGCTTTGCTATCCAAACCCTTCCACTTTCAGGCTCGTTCTTGGGAGTTAGGCCGTCGCCGCACGGTTAGCCCCCATGATAGCATTGGTGCCAATATTGTGGCCCATACGAAAATGGATAAAGTATTGCGCGTTGTTCCTTTTGAGAATGACGAAGTTAACGAGTGTTGGATCAGTGACCGAGATCGTTTTGCTTATGCTGGCTTATATCAGGACCGCCTAGAGCACCCCATGATCCGTGAAAATGACGGAACGTGGCGCGAGGCGTCTTGGAATGCGGCACTACAAATGATTGTGCATGGTGTAAAAGCCATCCAAGAGAAATTTGGTAATGATCAAATCGGCTCTATTGGTAGCGCTCAGTCTACAACTGAGGAATTAGCGTTACTCGCTCGCTTAACTCGTGCCTTAGGTTCCGAGAACGTCGACTTCCGTTTGCGCCAGACAGATGCACGTTTTGACTCCGCCCTAGAAGGCACCCCTTGGCTAGGTATGCCTTTAGCTGAATTAAATCAATTAGACCGAGTCGTCGTGATTGGTTCATTCTTGCGTAAAGATCATCCATTGATGGCACAACGTCTACGCCAGGCCGTAAAACAAGGTACTCAGGTTTCATTTATTGATTCTGCTGCAGACGATCCTTTATTTACGCATGTGGCCGGTCGTTTGACTGTAGCCCCAAGTCAATTAGCAAATGCGGTTGCTGAAGTCTCCGTTGCTGTTGCATTAGCTAAAAATCAAACGCCTATTTCTGAGTTTGAGTCTGTTCAACCCTCAGACGCGGCGAAGACCTTGGCGGATAGTCTTGCCTCAGGCGAGCGCGTTGCTGTGTTTCTTGGCAATATGGCTGTCTCTTCTGATCAAGCCAGTGTCATTATGGCAAACGCCTCTGTCTTAGCTAAAACCCTAGGAGCTACTTTAGGCTTCTTAACAGCAGGTGGTAATACTGTAGGTGGATACTTAGCAGGAGCAACACCGGTTAATGGTGGTTTAACTGCTGAGCAAATGTTGGCGCAGTCCTTACGTGCTTACTTTGTACTTAATACTGAACCAGGTTTAGATAGCGATTTAGGTGCTAGAGCCGTTGAAACCTTAAAGGGCTCAACCTTGGCAGTCGCAATGACTCCCTACAAGTCTGCTGCCCAAGACTGGGCTGATGTGATGTTGCCTATTGCTCCTTTTACAGAGACTTCTGGGACTTTTGTCAATGCAGAAGGGCGAGCACAAAGCTTCAAAGGGGTTGCGGCTCCTGTGGCTGATACTCGACCCGCTTGGAAGGTTTTACGAGTACTGGGCAATTTGTTCGAATTGGACGGCTTTGACGAGGAAACCTCTGAGTCTGTGCGTGATACGGTCATTAGTTCGGGCGTAGTGAATCGCTTATCCAATGAAATCAAAGCAACTCCCGCTTTAGTAGCTAAGGTAGATGGTATCGAGCGCATAGCAGACGTACCTATTTATCGTACGGATGCAATGGTTCGTCGCTCAGAGCCCTTACAGCAAACTCCTGCTAGCACGTTGCCTACCGCTAGAATGAATGCAGATACCTTTGCACAGTTGCAATTGGTGGATGGCGATCAGGTTCGTGTGAAATCCGCTCAAGGCGAAATTAGCTTGACCGCACAGGTGGATAACACGATTGCTGCAAACAGCGTACGTATTGCTGCTGCTTTTGCTGAGACCGCTGCATTAGGCAGTGCCTTTGGTCAATTGACAGTGGAGCGCGTGTAATGGAGTTTCTGTCTACTATTCAAAACTTTGGTTCCGACTTGATCGGGCCAACGGCATGGTATGTGGTATGGACGTTAATTAAAATCGTCTGTATTGCATTGCCTATCATTATTTGTGTTGCCTACTTGACGTACTGGGAACGCAAAATGATTGGTTTTATGCACGTACGCCGTGGTCCAACTCGTGTGGGCTACAGAGGACTATTACAGCCTTTTGCTGACGTTTTTAAACTCCTAACCAAAGAGGTGATCATCCCCGCTAAGGCAAACCGAGTGCTATTTATTTTAGCTCCGGTTGTGACGCTGATGCCTGCATTAGCTGCATGGGCGGTGATTCCATTTGGGCCAGAGATGGTTTTGGCTGATGTAAACGCTGGTTTGCTGTATATCTTAGCTATTACCTCTTTAGGGGTATATGGTGTGGTGGTAGCAGGTTGGTCATCCAACTCTAAATATGCCTTATTAGGTGGTTTACGTGCTGCCGCTCAGGTGCTTTCCTACGAACTAGCCATTGGCTTTGTGTTGGTAACGGTATTGTTGGTTTCAGGCACATTAAACCTAAGTGGTATTGTACTGAGCCAAGATGCAGGTATGTTTGCAGATAAAGGGTTGAACTTTTTATCTTGGAACTGGTTGCCTTTATTACCTCTATTTGTGATTTACGTCATTTCAGCTGTAGCTGAGACGAACCGTCACCCTTTTGATGTGGTCGAAGGCGAATCTGAGATCGTAGCGGGTCCCATGGTGGAATACTCCGGAATGGGATTTGCTCTGTTCTTCTTAGGTGAATACGCCAACATGATTTTGTTGTCAGCAATGGCATCTATCATGTTCCTAGGTGGCTGGTTACCTCCTGTGGATTACGCACCATTTACTTGGGTTCCTGGTTGGTTGTGGTTGGGCTTGAAAACCTTTGTTGTGGTTTCTATGTTCATTTGGTTCCGTGCCACATTCCCACGTTACCGCTATGACCAAATTATGCGTTTAGGTTGGAAAGTATTCATCCCATTGACTGGTATTTGGCTAGTCATCGTGGCGATTTGGATGCAAACGCCTTGGAATATTTGGAACTAAGGCACAGGGGCAAATTATGGAAGCAATCAAAGATTTTTTTGGCAGCTTAATGCTGACGGAAATGCTAAAAGGGATGCGCCTGACTGGCAAATACTTTTTCCGTCGCAAGGTGACGCTGCATTACCCGTACGAAAAAACACCTACCTCTCCACGTTTTCGTGGCTTACATGCTCTACGCCGTTATCCAAATGGCGAAGAGCGCTGTATTGCATGTAAATTATGTGAGGCGGTCTGTCCAGCAATGGCTATTTCAATTGAGTCGCATGAGCGTGATGACGGTACCCGTCGTACTACACGTTATGACATCGATTTAGCTAAATGTATTTTCTGTGGATTCTGCGAGGAAAGCTGTCCTGTAGACTCTATTGTGGAAACACATATTCACGAGTACCACGGTGAAAAGCGCGGCGACTTGTACTACACCAAAGAAATGTTATTGGCTGTAGGCGATCGTTATGAATCTGAAATTGCCGAGCGTCGCGCTGCCGATGCTCCGTATCGCTAAGGCAAAGGGCAGGTCACATGTTTACTACGATACTGTTTTATGTTTTAGCTCTGGTTCTGGTTATTTCCGCTTTTCGCGTAGTAACCGCTGCTAGTCCCGTTGCTGCGGCATTGCATCTGATCTTGGCGTTTTTTACCGCCGCTATGATTTGGATGACAATGGGTGCAGAGTTCTTATCTTTATTATTGGTGGTTGTGTATGTGGGCGCGGTGATGGTGATGTTCTTATTCGTCATCATGCTGCTTGATATGCGTATGCCATCGTTGCGTAGCGGCTTAAAAGCCTACTTGCCATTAGGGCTCACCGTTGGTGGTGTGATGGTCTTAGAGATGGCGTTTGTCTTAACTCGCGTCTGGTTAGATGCGGGGCCAATCGAACAAATGCCAGCAGACTATAACAATGCCTTAGCCATTGGTACTGCTATGTATACCGATTACATTCTTGCCGTTCAGGTAGGGGGTGTGGTGTTACTGGTTGGTATGGTGTCAGCAATTGCCTTAACTTTACGCAAACGCAGCGATGTAAAACGCACTGTTTCGTCTGATCAGGTACGAGTTAAGTCTTCGGATCGCTTACGAATTGTCAAAATGAAAGCCACTACAGATACCGCGGTTGAAGCAGGAGACAAACAATGATGACTCTAAGTCTGGTGCACTACTTAGTGCTCGGTGCCATTTTGTTCACCATTGGCTTATTTGGCTTTTTCTTAAACCGTCGCAACCTAATTATTCTGTTGATGTCGGTCGAACTCATTTTGCTTTCAGCCAACATGAACTTCATAGCCTTCTCCACGTGGTTTGGAGATACGGCCGGACAGGTCTTTGTTTTCTTCGTTCTAACTGTAGCTGCCGCCGAGGCTGCTATTGGTTTGGCTATTCTGGTGCTGCTGTTCCGTAACCTGAATACGATTAACGTAGAAAAACTTGACCAGCTCAAGGGTTGATGGGGTAGCACATACAATGAACTCACCAAGTCTATATCTACTCATCGCATTAGCCCCCCTAGTCGGGGCGCTAATTGCAGGTCTTTTTGGCACCGGCTTCTTAGGTCGTTTCGTGTGCAAAAAAGGCGCTCATTCTATTACGATTGCCGGTGTACTGATTTCCTTCATTGGTTCGGTCATGGTGTTGATGCAAACACTAAATGGTCAAACTTTTGATGGTGCAGTGTACACATGGGCCACAATCGGTGATGCCACTTGGCAAATTGGTTTTCTTATTGATAACCTAACGGCCTTAATGATGGTGGTAGTAACCTCTGTTTCTTTAATGGTGCATATTTACACCATTGGCTACATGGCCGAAGATCCAGGTTACCAGCGTTTCTTTTCTTACATTTCCCTATTTACATTCTCGATGTTAATGCTGGTCATGTCTAATAACATGTTGCAGCTTTTCTTCGGGTGGGAAGCCGTTGGTTTAGTTTCTTACTTGCTGATTGGATTCTGGTTCAAAAAAGAAACCGCTATTTTTGCCAACATGAAGGCCTTTTTGGTTAACCGTGTCGGTGACTTTGGTTTCGCTCTAGGTATTGGCTTGCTATACGCCTATACCGGAACCATGCACTATGGCGAGATCTTTGCTCAAGTAGAGCGATTAGCTCAAATTACTTTCCCAGGAACCAACTGGGAGCTCTTAACAGTGGCAGCCATTGCTCTCTTTATTGGTGCAATGGGTAAATCGGCACAGGTACCGTTACACTCGTGGTTACCAGACTCCATGGAAGGCCCTACACCTATTTCTGCGCTTATTCACGCAGCAACGATGGTGACAGCCGGTATTTTCATGGTGGCACGTTTCTCACCCGTGTTCGAACAATCCAATACGGCCCTGTCTTTCATTATTGTCATTGGTGCAATTGGTGCCTTGTTCCTCGGTATCTTAGGCATTATCCAGAACGACATTAAACGTGTGGTTGCGTATTCTACGTTGTCTCAGCTTGGGTACATGACCGTGGCGCTGGGTGCTTCTACGTATTCGGTTGCTATTTTCCACTTGATGACACACGCTTTCTTTAAGGCACTTCTGTTCTTAGGGGCGGGGTCAGTCATTATTGGTATGCATCACAACCAAGACATTCGTACTATGGGTGGGCTACGTAAATACATGCCTATCACCTGGATTACGTTCTTGATTGGTACAGCTGCTTTGGTAGGTACACCCTTTTTCTCAGGCTTCTATTCCAAAGAGCACATCATCGAAGCGGCTGCTTTAGCCGCGGCCTCTGGTGTGTGGGGTGCTAGCTTTGCAAAATACGCCACCTTAATTGGTGTATTTGTGACTTCGCTTTACTCCTTCCGCGTGTACTTCTTGGTTTTCCACGGCAAAGAGAATTTCCGTAACCCACCTGTTGAAGCTTTAGGTGAGCATGAGCCCGTACATGGTGAACCTAAAGAGTCACCATGGGTAGTGACTTTACCATTAGTGTTACTCGCTATCCCATCTGTTATTACAGGTATCTGGTTCATTGACCCACTGCTATTTGGTGACTTTTTCAATGGCGTAATTACCGTACTTCCAGAGCATTCTGCAATGCAGACATTGCGTGAAGGGTGGCATGGCTGGGTTGCTTATGGCTTGCACGGTTTTGTGACTGTTCCTTTCTGGCTAATGGTCGCGGGTCTCGTGGTTGCGTGGTATTTCTACTTGGTTAACCCAAGCATTCCTGCGGCGATCAAGCGTAACTGCTCTGGTATTTACCGCATCTTAGAAAACAAATACTACGTAGACTGGATTAATGAGCAAGTGATAGCTCGTGGTGCACGCTGCTTAGGTACCGGTCTTTGGAAAGGTGCTGATGCAGGTCTAATTGACGGTTTAATTGTTAATGGCAGTGCACGCGTAGTTGGTTTAATTGCTTCGGTAGCCCGACGCTTACAAACTGGCTTTATCTATCACTACGCCTTCGCCATGATTCTCGGCATTATGGCGCTCTTAACCTTTTTCGTGCTGACGGTTCAATAATGGCTAGCGATATGGCGTCTTCTACTTTTCCTTGGCTAACGCTCGCGATCTTTACTCCCATTGTGGCGGGGCTTTTAGTCCTAGCCCTTGGGCGAGATGACCGTGCCAATTTCACTCGTACTTTGGCTCTGGTCGGCTCAGTCGTAGCGTTTCTTGTCACGATTCCCCTGTACACGGGCTTTAACCCGTCTACAGCTAATTTACAGTTTGTGGAGTTTGTTCCATGGATTGAGGCTTTTTCTGTCAACTACCACCTAGGGGTTGATGGGATTTCGGTATGGTTTGTTTTGCTAACGGCTTTCATCACGATTATTGTGGTGTTAGCGGGTTGGCAGGTGATTACTGACCGAGTCGCCCAATACTTTGGTGCTTTCCTGATTCTTTCTGGTCTGATGGTTGGTGTATTTGCCGCTGCGGATGGCATGTTGTTCTACATCTTCTTCGAAGCCACATTGATTCCTATGTACATCATTATTGGTGTCTGGGGAGGCCCTCGCCGCGTCTACGCCTCGATCAAGTTCTTCCTTTACACCTTGATGGGGTCTTTGCTGACTTTGGTGGCTTTTATTTACTTATGGCACCAAGCCGGCGGCAGTTTTGATATTCATACTTGGCATAAATTGCCACTTGATCTCAATACGCAAATTCTGATCTTCTTAGCATTGTTAATGGCCTTTGCCGTTAAGGTACCAATGTGGCCTGTACACACATGGTTGCCGGATGCTCACGTTGAAGCCCCTACAGGTGGTTCAGTCGTATTGGCAGCAATTATGCTAAAACTGGGTGCATACGGGTTCTTGCGTTTTTCGTTACCTATCACCCCTGATGCGTCCCATAGTTTGTCTGGACTGATGATTGGCTTGTCTTTAGTTGGTGTTATTTACATTGGCTTAGTCGCTATCGTTCAGAAAGATATGAAAAAATTAGTGGCATACTCCTCCATTGCACATATGGGTTTTGTGACACTAGGTTTCTTTATTTTCAATAAAACGGGTATGGAAGGCGCAATCATGCAAATGATTTCGCACGGTTTTGTATCTGCTGCCATGTTCTTATGTATTGGCGTGCTATATGACCGTATGCATTCTCGTGAAATTGCGGATTACGGTGGTGTTGTCAATGTGATGCCTCGCTTTGTGACTTTCTTTGTACTGTTCTCAATGGCGAATAGTGGTTTGCCAGGTACAAGTGGTTTCATTGGTGAGTTCACCGTGATTATGGGTGCGGTTGAATACAACTTTTGGATCGGTTTGCTAACAGCTACAGCGTTGATTACCGGTGCATCGTATTCACTTTGGATGCTCAAACGAGTGGCTTATGGCCCTGTGAAAAATCCTGCAGTAGCGGAAATGAGCGACCTTAGCAGCCGTGAGTTCTTTGTGTTAGGCGTGATGGCAATAGCTGTGCTTGGAATGGGTATTTATCCTGCTCCATTTACTGAAATTATGCACGTCTCCGTCGATGCTCTGCTGCAGCACGTCTCTGTATCGAAACTGTAGGCCTGAAACATTATGCAAAACTCATTTGATTTCGCTCTGGCCTTGCCCGAGATCCTGCTTTTGATCTTGGCGGCAGGTGTGCTGATATTTGACTCGTTCAATAAAACAGAAGCCAGACATAATACGTTTGTACTTAGCCAGCTAAGCTTGATCCTTGTGGCTTTAGCCGTAGCATGGCAATGGAACTCTGACGTCTCCGGATCTAGTTTTTCTGGTTTGTACGTCGTTGATTCCCTCTCTCATTTCTTAAAGCTGTTGTCTTGTATTGCTGTGTCGGTCACGTTGTTGTATGGACGCCAGTATGCCGAGCAGCGTGAAATGGTAGAGCGTGGTGGTGAATTATATTCACTCACATTGATGGCACTGCTAGGTCAGTTATTGATGATCTCTGCAGGTAACTTGCTTATGGTGTTCTTAGGCGTAGAGCTCATGTCTTTCGCTTTGTATGCCTTAGTTGCTATCCGTCGTGAGAATGTGGCCGCCACAGAAGCCGCTATGAAATACTTCATTCTTGGGGCCTTGTCCTCAGGGGTGTTGTTATATGGTTTATCCATGATCTATGGTGCTACAGGCTTCTTAGATCTAGGGTTGATTGCTAAAGTGATCAGCAGTGGTCAGGCGAACCATCTAGCCTTAGTGTTTGGTGTGGTGTTTGTGGTGTCTGGCTTAGCCTTTAAGTTAACGGCAGCACCCTTTCATATGTGGACCCCAGATGTATATCAAGGTGCTCCAACTACAGTCACCTTGGTTATTGCTGCAGCACCTAAATTAGCCGCTATTGCAATCACCTTACGTTTGTTAATTGAAGGCTTGCATGGTATTGCCCTTGATTGGCAGCCTATGTTGATGTTGATGGCCGTATTGTCTTTAGTTGTAGGGAACTTAACCGCCCTTATGCAGACTAACTTCAAACGTATGCTGGCTTACTCGACTATTTCACATATGGGCTTTATCTTTTTAGGTTTGTTGTCTGGTGTAGGGGCTGAAGCCGCCCAAGCCGATAGCCTAACTGGATTCATTCGTCAGCTAATTGGGCAGGACGTTGCCATGGCTAACTTTGCCTATGGTTCAGCCTTGTTCTATGGTGTGATTTATGTACTTACAACACTCTCAACATTTGGTTTGATTTTGGTTCTAAGCCGCAAAGGCTTTGAGTGTGAAAACATTAGCGATCTAAAGGGCTTGAACCGTCGTCATCCTATGTTGGCTTTGTTGCTACTGTTATCCATGTTCTCGTTGGCAGGTATTCCGCCTATGGCAGGTTTCTATGCCAAACTAAGCGTTCTACAGGCCGTCGTAGGGGCAGGGCACATAAGCATTGCTATTATTGCTGTGCTGATGTCCTTAGTGGGTGCGTTTTACTACATTCGTGTGGTTAAAGCAGCCTACTTTGACGAGGCAGAAACAGATGTATTGGATCAACCGTTGCAGATTGGTGTGGTAGCTAAAGCTATACTCGCCGTGAATGGTGCGTTGATTATTCTGTTTGGTATTTTGCCAGGTGGCCTCATGGAAATCAGTATGCGTGTTATTCAGGAATCACTACGCTTTTAATTTAGGTTTATCATGAGTCAAAATGTTGCTATTTGGGTATTAATATTGCTGTCGCTAATTGGGGCGAACTGTCCACTTTTTATCGAGCGTCCGCTGCTATTTTTACCCTGGCAACAAAAAGGCGAGCCACAACGCCCTGCGTTATTACGCTACATGCTCTCTGTTGCTTATACAGGGTGTTTGCTCGTCTTAGGCTGGTTTATGCATCGGGTTTTAAGTCAGACATTATTTGTGAGCCCGCTACATTTATTGTTGATTAGTGCTGCCTGTGTGCTGGTTGTTATAGTAGCCTTAGCCATTCCTGCTTGGATGCAACGTCAATTCGTTATCGAAAAATCTTTTTTTGCACGACTACTAGAGTTAACCGCCATTTATCTGTTTGTTGGGTTATTAGGCGTGGGTTTTGAGTCTAGTCTTGGAAACGTATTTCCTCAAGGTTGGGAATTCTATGCCATTACTTATAGTTTGTTTTTGATATTGGCTTATCCCGGTTTTGTGATGCGTTACTTGTTAAAACGTCGTCGTGTGTTGGTGAATAAAGCTAACGCAGTCTAATCAGTAATTGTTTTATAATGGCCCCTCCATCTTGAGGGGTTTTTTTCATTAGAGTCTATGTCAAATTTAATTTTACAAGCCTTGCAGTTCGACCAATCAGCGATAGAAAAAATTGCGGCAATTGCTGATGCTGAGGGCGTACAAGAGCTAGGGCCAACGGCTATTCGTTTATTAGGTGTTAATACCGAAAATCGGGCAGAGATTCAGGCTGCGTGTCAGCAGGCTAAACTTGACTTTGCTTTTATTGATCCCGTGCATCTATTACGCGAGATGAAAATTCTTGCTATGGATATGGACTCCACACTGATCAATATTGAATGTATTGATGAGATTGCTGCGGCAGTAGGTCGTAAGGCAGAGGTGTCGGCGATTACTGAGGCTGCGATGCGTGGTGAGATTACCGATTTTGCTGAAAGCTTAACGCGTCGTGTAGCACTGCTAGAGGGCGTGCCAGAAAGCGCATTGCAACAGGTCTATGAGCAACGTTTACAGCTCAATGCTGGCGCTGAGCGATTGGTTTCGGTTGCAAAGCAGCACGGGGTTCGTACGTTATTGGTTTCTGGTGGTTTCACCTTCTTTACGCAACGCCTACAAGAACGATTGGGTATTGATGAGGCCTATGCGAACACATTAGAGATCAAAGACGGTAAGTTAACAGGTCGAGTCCAAGGTGACATTGTCGGCTCACAAACTAAAGCAGATCACGTGATGCGTTTAGCTAAAGAGTTACATGCCACCAAAGAGCAAATCATCGCCGTGGGTGACGGGGCTAATGATTTGCCAATGATGGCACAGGCCGCTTACTCCGTTGCATACAGGGCCAAGCCTGTGGTGCAGGAACAGGCTCGCTTTGCGTTAAACGTGGCCCCTTTAGATGCGATTATTAACTGGTTTAGATTAAGCTTTTAACCCTAGCTGCTTAAATAGTTGATGTAGTTTTTGTACACGTTTATCAATAGGGGTAGCCTCGGGTAAGGCTACCCGTAATTTATCTGGCCCACTAAAGCGCATGGTTTTGTCTTGTTGAACTAACTCAATGAGTCGAACGGGATCTACATTCGGTTTAGCATTAAATTGCAAAATTAGTTGATCTTCTTGGGCATCTATTTTGTCTAAGCCCAATTGTTCTCCTTTGATGCGCAACTGATGCACCAAGAGCAAGTGCTTCGCGGAATCGGGCAAAAGGCCATAGCGGTCGATTAGCTCCTCTTGAATTTGCTCAACCTCAGTATTGGTTTCGGCATGAGATAGTTTTTTATAAAAACCAAGGCGAGCATGCACGTCAGGGCAAAAATCATTAGGGAGCAAGGCAGGGGTGCGCAGATTGACTTCGCATTTTGTATCAAAGGGGGACATTAAATCCGGCTCTTTACCTGCTTTTAATGATTTAACGGCTTTATTTAGCATGTCTGAATACATAGAAAAGCCAATCTCGTGGATATTGCCTGACTGATGTTCTCCCAGCACCTCTCCTGCGCCTCGAATCTCTAAGTCGTTCATTGCCAAGAAGAATCCAGCGCCTAGCTCATCCATTGCCATGATGGCTTCAAGTCGTTTTTTTGCATTGCTAGTGATAGCGTCTTCGCCTGGTGTTAATAAATACGCATAGGCTTGGTGGTGTGAACGTCCGACTCGGCCTCGTAATTGGTGCAGCTGGGCTAAGCCTAGTTTATCAGCGCGTTGAATAACGATGGTATTGGCAGTTGGTACATCAATACCTGTTTCGATAATCGTGGTACAAAGCAATACATTAAAGCGTTTTTGATAAAAATCCTTCATGACACTTTCTAATTCCCGTTCGGGCATTTGGCCATGCGCCACACCAATACGGGCCTCAGGAACCAGCTCCTGCAAGCGAGCACGACGATTTTCAATGGTATCGACTTCATTGTGTAGAAAGTAGACTTGTCCTCCGCGCTTTAATTCTCGTAATAGCGCCTCACGAATACTGCCGTCGTCTTCTCGGCGTACAAAGGTTTTAATGGCAAGACGTTTTTCGGGTGCAGTGGCAATAATAGAGAAATCGCGGATACCCTCTAAGGACATCCCCAGTGTACGAGGGATAGGGGTCGCGGTGAGAGTTAACATATCCACCTCTGCGCGTAGGGCTTTAAAGGCTTCTTTTTGGCGTACGCCAAATCGATGTTCCTCATCAATAATGACTAGCCCTAACTCTTTAAAAATGACATCTTTTGATAGGAGCTTATGAGTGCCTATCACAATATCAACATGACCAGAGGCTAAACCATCAATAGCGGCTTTAGTTTCTTTGCTTGTTCTAAAACGAGATAACTCGGCAACCTGAATAGGCCAATCAGCAAAACGGTCTGCAAAGCTTTGTGCGTGCTGCTCTGCCAATAAGGTTGTGGGGCATAAAATAGCGACTTGTTTGCCATTAGCGACGGCGACAAAGGCGGCACGTAAGGCGACCTCTGTTTTACCAAAGCCCACATCACCGCAAATTAAGCGGTCCATGGGCTGATTGGATTTCATATCGTCTAAAACGGCTTCTATGGCAGCCGCTTGATCCGGTGTGGGCTCAAAGCCAAAGCCAGCCGCAAATGATTCATAGTCACTCATGGGGATTTTGTATTGTTGACCCGCGCGGAGCGCACGCTGCGCATAGAGGGCAAGTAGTTCTGCCGCAGTGTCTCTGGCTTGTTTAGCGGCCTTTTGACGCGCTTTTTCCCATTGCCCTGAGCCTAGCTGGTGTAGTGGGGCAGACTCTGCATCTGTGCCGCTATAGCGAGAAATCACATGTAGTTGTGCGACAGGTACATATAAGGTGGCCTCATTGGCATATTCTAAATGTAAGAGTTCTACAGGGCCCTCACCCAGATCCATCTCAACTAAGCCTTGATAGCGCCCAATTCCATGTTCCGTATGAACGACGGGATCGCCTTCGCGTAGCTCTGACAGGTCGCGAACCATAGCTTCAACGTTAGTACGTTGTGTTTTTCGTCCTCGTTGCGCTGTCCTGACCTGATGCGGGTAGAGATCATTCTCTGTTAAAAGAGTGATGGCCGCATCTTTTAATGCAAAACCCTGAAATAAAGACGCAGTGACCAAGGCAAACTGACTGCTGCCTTGAATAAAGTCGAGTAACTCTAAGCACTGATTATCAGGTGTTAGATTGAATTCAGACAACATCTGGGCGAGCGTTTCGCGACGCCCCGCTGAGTCAGCACATAATAAGGTTCTGCGCTCTGGATCTCGGACTTCAGTACGTAATGCGCTCAGTGGGTCTTCGGCTCGTCTAGCAACGGCTACGTTGGGAACAGCAATGAAGTCTGGGTGCAGCCCGTCGGATTGTAAGTCTAGACGTGCAAAGCCTTTTAATGATTGAAAAAACTCCGAGCCATCTAAAAATAACTCTTCGGGGGCAAGTACAGGGCGTTCAGGGTCACTTTTTAAAAACTGGTAACGTTGTTTTGCATCCGAATGAAAGGCGTCAATGGCTTGCTGTGCTGCGCCATGAGTAACCGTGATGATGTCTTTAGGTAGATAGTCAAAAATCGTTGCAGTCTGTTCAAAAAACAGAGGTAAATAATATTCAATCCCTGCAAAAGCAATGCCGTTGCCTATGTCTTTATAGGGCAGGGCTTTTGATGGGTCACCTTCGAATTTTTCTCTAAAACGGGATCGGAATAAATGGCGCGCGTCCTCATCTAAAGGGAACTCTCTGCCGGGGAGTAGGTCGATTTGTTTGACGTTATAGAGACTACGTTGTGTGTCCGCATCAAAAGCACGTATAGATTCAATTTCGTTGTCAAAGAGATCCAGACGGTAAGGCACAACTGAGCCCATAGGAAAAATATCAATCAGACCACCACGAACAGAAAATTCGCCAGGTGCACTGACTTGTGTGACATGGTTGTAGTTAGCCAACACCATTTGCTCTCGTAGCTGCTGCTCGTCTAACTGGTCGCCTTGCTTAAAGCTAAAGCTATAAGCCGCTAGAAAAGAGGGAGGCGCTAAACGATAGAGGGCGGTACTAACTGGGATAGTGAGTACCTGAACTTCGTTGTTTAATAATGCGTTTAATGCTCGTAGACGAGTAGAGATAAGATCCTCATGAGGCGAGAAAGCATCATAAGCTAAGGTTTCCCAGTCTGGAAAAGGTTGTACACTAAGTTCAGGTGCAAACTGATTTATTTCGGTATGTAGACGTTGTGCATCAACGGGATCTGCGCAAAAAATGATCAGTGTTTTTTTGCTTTGACGAGCTAAATCGGCCAATAAAAAGGCGTCTCCAGATCCCGGAGGTAAAGGCTGCTGATAGCGTTGGCCTATTTTTAAAGCCTGTAAACAAGTCTGGGTGCTGCTAAGATAAAGGGTTTGTTCAGTAGGGCGTGCAGTTTTGCTCATGAGAAAAAAATTATGTCTAAGAAAATAATTGCAATAGTGCCAGCAGCAGGAATAGGCGCTAGGGCCAGACGGCAGTCTACCGCTGCTTTGTTAAAACCTGATCTACCTAAACAGTATGAATTGCTTCAGGGCCTGCCTATGTTACGGCTATCGGTTATGGCTATGTTAGCCGATTCCCGCATAGATCATGTGCGAGTAATTGTTAGTCCGACTGATACATGGGTGAAACAAGCCTTAGATGGTTTAGAGCGCACTGTTTGGCGGGCTGTAGGTGGGGCAACACGAGCAGAAACCGTACACAATGGTTTGCTAGAACTCAAGGCAAATGATGAGGATTGGGTTGTAGTGCATGATGCTGCTCGACCTGGGTTGCCAGCACAGGCCTTGGCCCGACTGATTGATACGTGTTTAGAGCAGGATCGCGGGGGATTATTAGCTATTCCTGTGCCTGATACTGTAAAGCGAGCTTCTGATGCCGCCGTTGCTCAGGTAGAGAAAACGATTGCCCGAGAGCAACTGTGGTTAGCTCAAACACCGCAAATGTTTAAGGCGAATGAGCTATTACATGCTTTAGCCCATGCACAACAACAGGGTAGTCAAGTAACGGATGAGTCCTCAGCGATGGAGCTATTAGGCCATCAGCCGTTATTGGTTCAAGGGTCTGCTAAAAACGTTAAAGTAACGTGGCCTGATGATTTTAAATTATTGGAAAAATGGTTATGAACATACGAGTAGGTCAGGGTTTTGATATCCACGCGTTGGTAGAAAATCGTCCATTGATTATAGGTGGTGTATTTATTCCTCATACCCATGGTTTAGATGGGCATTCAGATGCGGATGTTTTATTGCATGCCGTTACCGATGCTGTATTAGGGGCTGCAGCTTTGGGTGATATTGGTCGCCACTTTCCAGATACTGACATACGGTATAAAGGGGCGGATAGTCGGGCGTTATTGCGTGCGGCGATGAGTTTAGTTCGTGAGGCGGGGTGGGAGATCATTAATCTTGATGCCACGATTCATGCTCAAGCGCCAAAAATGGGACCACATGCCCCAGAGATGGTTGCGAATTTGTCTGCGGATTTAGGTTTGTCTGCCGATTGTATTAATATCAAAGCTAAGACAAATGAAGGTTTAGGGCATTTAGGGCGTAAGGAGGGGATTGCTGCTAATGTGGTGACCTTATTACATAAGCCTGATTTAGCTTAAGAGGCAATGCATAGAATTAAAAATAGGCGAGTTATTCGCCTATTTTTAATGGAGTTAAAACGGATTAATCTAAAACAGGGCCACCGATTTGGCGATTGCTGCCACATAAGGCCTCGGTTTGAATACCATCTAAGACTCGTAGGATTTCGTCGGGGTTACGTCCAACATATAAATTATTGACTGATAGGTGCTGAATGACATTATCAGGATCAATAATAAAGGTAGCACGTAAAGCCACACCGTCCGTTTTGTGACGAATACCGAGTTGATCCACCAGCGCGCCTGTGGTGTCCGCAAATTGGTAGTGTTGTAGTTTATCTAAGTCGGGGTGTTCTCTGCGCCATGCGAGTTTGACGAACTCATTATCAGTAGAGCCGCCTAAAACGATAGCATCACGCTGTTGAAATTCGGGGCCTAAGCGACTGAAAGCCGTAATTTCAGTAGGGCAGACAGTAGTAAAGTCTTTGGGGTAAAAATACAGTATTTTCCATTTACCAGGAAAAGAGCTTTCTGTGATGTCCTCAAATGCAGAAATGCCGTTTTCTTGTGGAAGATTAAAGCCAGGTTTTACGCCAATTACTTTAAATGGTTCGATTTTGTCGCCAACGGTTTTCATATATGACCTTTTATACGCTAAACATAGTTTTTATTCTACGCGAATTACACCGTTTTTCTAGTGGCTTCACGTACTTTTAGCTTAGGGATTTCGATACGTGCCGTTAGTCCATGTCCAGGAGGCGACTGTAGTTCTAGGCGGCCATCAACTTGATGTAAGAGGCGTTCTACAATAGCAAGCCCTAAGCCCGCGCCATTGACCCCTGTACGAGCTAATTCGCCCCGGGAAAAAGGACGCAATAGTCGTTGTACCTCGTGTTCCTCAACGCCTTCACCGTGATCTTGTACTTTAATTTCGACAAGATTGCCTCGGCTTTGTACAGATAAATGAATATAGGCTTTATCGTCGGCAGGGCTGCGCCCATATCGACGTGCATTTTCAATTAAGTTGCTCACAATACGCTTTAGATCATTCGGGTCAATGCGCGCATAGAGATTTGGCTTAATATCAGCCGTTAATTGTCCCCCTAGACTTTCGGTGTGGCTGCGTT
Organism: uncultured Paenalcaligenes sp.; assembly: GCF_947630565.1. Taxonomy (NCBI): domain Bacteria; kingdom Pseudomonadati; phylum Pseudomonadota; class Betaproteobacteria; order Burkholderiales; family Alcaligenaceae; genus Paenalcaligenes; species uncultured Paenalcaligenes sp. Next base: position 117,666 of record NZ_CANRIC010000001.1, on the reverse strand, counting down.
CGCGTTCAAAGAGAGTGGAAAGTGCTTCACTAATATTGATACCCGCATCGGGGGCTTTAGTGGCGGGACGAGCATATTCCATCAGTTGCGAGATACTGCGATCAATCTGGCCTAAATCCTCGTCAATGGCCGAACGAGTCTCATCACTTACGTTCGAGAGTTCAATTTCTAAGCGCATACGTGCCAAAGGAGTACGTAAGTCGTGGGAAATCCCTGCAAGCATGATCTCTCGGTCGGCCTCTGCTTGGCGTATGTCTCTGGTCATACGATTAAAGGCCATATTCATATCGCGAATTTCAGAGGGCCCTTTTTCGGGTAATGGGGTGGGGGTTTCGCCCCGTGCTAACTGTTGTGCAACTTGGGCCAGTTGCGCTAGTGGCCTATTTACAAAGCGTACGCTGATGGCTGAGCCAACAAAGGCCAACAGTAAAGCGGAAAGAATCCAACCTATCCATTCAGCGCCAGCAATTAAACTTAATTGTTCTCTATCAAAAACGAGCCAATATTTTTCTGTGTTGATGTCAAAGGAAACCCAAACACCGGGCGCTTCGTTGACGGACCACATAATAAGGGTTTGACTGCCTAGGCCGTCACGTACCTCTTTGGAGACTTGGAGCCAGTAGGTAGAGCGAGGGATGGCTTCAAGCACATCATCCGGTTCTCTGGGCTGCACGCGTAGTCCTTCTTTAGTGGCTAAATCCAGCAGTAGGGTGGCTCGCATATCTACTGGAGCATAAATCAAGGCAGAACGTGTAATGCTGACAGAGGTGATCACACGCTGAGCCATTTGTACGGCGCGTGGTTCAGACTCCATTGAAAAGAAAATTTGCAGCCAAATGCCAAAGCTCATGCCCATAAGGCCAAGCAGAAGAAAAAAGGTGCGACTAAAAAGCCCCATTTTAAAAGGGGGCTTTTTAGGAGGGACATGTTGAGAGGGTTGAGTAGACACGGTGCTCATGCCGATATCTTAACCTTAATGGCCACCATCGGGAACAAACACATAGCCTAAACCCCATACGGTCTGGATAAAAACGGGTTTAGAAGGGTTAGGTTCAATAAGTTTACGTAAACGAGATATCTGTACGTCTAAACTACGGTCAAAGGCCTCGTATTCACGACCACGAGCTAATTCCATTAGCTTGTCGCGTGATAAAGGGATTTTTGGGTGACGTGCGAACACTTTAAGAACAGAGAATTCGCCGGTAGTAATGGGTACGACTTCGTCTCCTTTAGTTAATGTGCGTGTGGATAAGTTTAGTGAGTACGGACCAAATTCGATGGCTTCGTTCTCTTGGCTTGGTGCACCGGGGTGTTCTTCGGTGCCACGACGACGTAAAATGGCATTTACACGGGCGAGTAGCTCGCGCGGGTTAAATGGCTTAACTAAATAGTCGTCAGCACCCATTTCTAGGCCAACAATGCGGTCGATTTCTTCGGCCTTTGCGGTTAGCATAATAATAGGTGTGTTATCGTGACCTCCGCGTAAACGACGGCATATTGATAGCCCATCTTCACCTGGCAGCATTAGATCCAATACGAGTAGATCAAAGTGCTCACGTTGCCAAAGTTTGGACATTTCCTTGCCATCTTCGGCGACAAAGACATTAAATCCTTGTTCAGAAAGATAGCGTCGCAATAAATCGCGTAAACGTGGGTCGTCATCGACGACGAGTATTTTTCTGGTAAGAGGTTGATTTTGTGTGTTCATGATTAAAATGTAACAGGCAAAAAGGGAGTCGTACAGACTCGTAGAAGAATTTTACATTTGATGCGATTAATCGATGAATAAGGCCTCATTCGGTACCTTTGGTTTCTCTTTGTTACAGTTATTGAGTGTCGCATCGTCATGGCCTCTCTATTCTAATGCCACTTTCCACTATTAAGGCAGTTATTACGTTAATGAAAGTCAATATATTAGCCCTGGACAGCGCGAGTGCTGTGTGCGGTATCTCTGCGCTTTGTTTTGATAAGGGTCAGGCTACCGTTTATTCCGCTCAGCATAGTGGTAGTACCCAGCATGCAGAGCGTATTTTGCCTTTGGTCGAACAGGTTCTGGAGCAAGCTCAAATCGCTCGTCAAGATCTTCACGCAATTGCTTTTGCGCAGGGGCCGGGTGGTTTTACCGGCTTACGTGTGGCGTGTGGCGTGGCGCAAGGCATTGCGCATGCCTTAGGTTTGCAGATAGCCGCTGTGCCTTCGCTGCTTGCCATTGGGGCGCAACAAGAACCAACGACAGCTCCTACCATAGAGCTTGTGGTTGTTGATGCTCGTATGCAGGAAATCTACCTAGGGGCGTATCAGCGCACTGCTACTGGCTGGTATAGTTTGCATAAGCCCGTATTGATCAGTGTGGATCAACTACACCACTATATTCAACAACTTAACTCACAACTGATCGACTTAGGCTTGACGACAGCGATTCGTCTTTCCGGTGATGCGTTGCAGGCATTCGATGGGTTATGCGAAGCAGTACAGCAGTATGATGTGCTTATCGGCACAGCAGAGCTAGCCCGAGCTGAAACCATTGCGCAATTAGGGTTGTTAGCCTATCAACAAAATCAATTGATTGATCCTGCCTTAGCGGCCCCTTTATATGTACGTAATCGGGTGGCTTTTACTATCGTTGAGCGTGAGCAAGGGCTAGGGGGGAATCCTTCGGCTACTTGGCAGTCGGTGCAGCTACGGGCTCTAGAGGTCGACGATATCTCTCAGGTTGTCGCTATAGAGGCTAGTTTGCAGCAGCATCCTTGGTCTGCGACTCAATTCGAGAGCAGTCTTTCTGCAGGGCATTTCGTTTGGGTTGCTACCTTTGCTGGTCAGGTAGTGGCTTATGCGGTGGTGATGTTGACTGTAGATGAGAGTGAGCTGTTGCTTATAGGAGTCTCGGAGTCCCATCAACGCCAAGGTATAGCCCAGCAGTTGCTGTGCTATGCCGAACAAGCAGCCCGAGCTAAAGGCAGTGTAAAAATGCATTTAGAGGTGCGGGTATCGAATAGTGCCGCGATTGAGCTGTACCAAGGGGCGGGGTATAGGCAGGTAGGATTACGTAAGAACTATTACAGTACGGATACTACACAACGAGAGCATGCCGCCCTTTATACTAAGGTTTTAGCTTAACTGTGATGATAATGCCCACGGCTTCACTTAATCTTTCTACGTTGCAAATAAGCTGGCTGACTGAACTTCAGGTGGCGGCTCCTTTTATTGCCCCTTATCGCACTAAGGAATCGCCTAACACGGAAAATAAGGCAGATCGTGCAATAGCAACGCATACGCTGGAAAACAAAGAAACGGGGGTGATGAGTGCGCGGCAGGCGTTAAGTGACAGCTTGGCTGAGCTACGCCCCAAAAAAGCGAGTGCCCCTGTTTTTGTTCCCCCAGCGAATGAGCCTGTTGCTCAACCTTCTCTGGCAAAGGATCGCCTTCAACCAGAGCTACCCTCCGAGCTAACGCAGATGGATTTAATGCAGCTACAGGCGTATGCGAATCGCTGTCAAGCATGCTCGTTACACGAACAGCGGGTGCAGTCTGTATTAGGGGCGGGACAAATAAATCAGCCCGATTGGATGGTCATTAGTACAGCACCAAGCAGCAATGAGGAGATTTCTGGGCTGCCTATGCAAGGTAAAAGTGGTGAACTGTTTACCGCGCAGATGCAAAGTATCGGGGTGGACGTATCTCATCAGCTGTATTTGACTCAGTTACTCAAATGTAGGGCGGCAACAAAGCCAATACCAGAGCAATTAGTCGCCTGCCAGCCGATCTTATGGCGTCAAATCGAGTTGATTCAACCAAAACGTTTATTGGTACTGGGGTCTAAGGCGGCATCTTTGTTTTTAGGCGAAGGCACACCTTTTGAGGGGTTGCGAGGCCAAGTGCATCAATGGCAAGAGCCTAAAAGTGGCCGCCATTTACCCGTAGTAGTCAGTTATCACCCAGCATCTATTTTATTGCGCCCACAGCTTAAAGCGCAATCGTGGGGAGATGTCTTGCTGATGAAGCAGTTGATGGGCAGCTAGTTTTATTGGCATTTTTCTAGTGCTTGGCCATGACCCTCTTGGCCAATGCACGCCGCTAAGTTAGGATTTAATGAGTGGTTTCGTTTATTCCAATAAATGAACACAACCATTAAACAAGCCACGAGTAATCCAAAGATAGTAATAATTACATTGATATGCAGATTTAGCCACAACAATAAGCTGTAAAAACTGAGCATAAATAGAATGTTGAGCTGTTCATTGAAATTTTGAACAGCAATCGAGTGGCCAGCGGATAATAGTACATGTCCGCGATGCTGTAAGAGGGCATTCATGGGGACAACGAAAAAGCCCGAGGTAGCGCCGATTAAAAGCAGTAGACTATGCACTGCCCAGGTGCTTTCTACAAAAGGCATCAGTAGCACCACAAAACCCATTGCTACCCCCATAGGTAAAACGCTGAGCGCTTTTTTTAATGGTACTTTACCGGCTAAGTAGGCTCCCATCACCGTCCCTAAGGCCGCGACCCCCATTAAAATGGACGATTGATCTAGTCTGTATCCTAATTGCTGGGCTCCCCATTCGATGACAATAAATTGTAGGGTGGCACCCGCGCCCCAAAATAGAGTGGTGACGGCTAACGAAATTTGTCCGACTTTGTCTTGCCAGAGAATACACACATAGCCTTTGAAATCTTTAATTAAGGCAAGTGGGTTTGTTTTTTGTTTTGGATAATGAATGTTGGTTCTAGGAATCAGCAGGTTACAGGTAGCTGCGGCTAAATAAATAAGCCCAATGATCAAAATAGCTGCCTCGGTGCGGTTGGCTGCCACGCTACTAACCAATGGGCTGCTTTGTAGTACAGGGGATACATCAGGATGGATGAGAACCCCCCCTAATACGGTACCGATAATGATAGACAGTACGGTGAGTCCTTCGATCCAGCTATTGCCTTTGACGAGCATTTCTGGCTTTAGCATTTCGGTCACGATGCCGTATTTAGCAGGGGAATACGCAGCTGCCCCGATTCCGACTAAGGTATAGGCAAAAAAGATAAAAAATAGCTGTGAGTCTTGTTCGGTGGTTAATGTATGTAGACTAAACATTAACGCACACCCAGCAAATTTAATGCCATTGGTGATGAACATCACCCGCCCCTTGGGGAAAGCATCCGCAAATGCACCGACAAAGGCCGCTAGCAACACATAGGCCAGAGCAAACCACCACTTCATTAAAGGAACCATCCAGTCAGGGCCATGTAGGTCGGCGATTAGTGCAATGGCGGCAATCAATAATGCGTTATCTGCTACAGAGGACAGCGCTTGAGCTGCCATGACTAGGAAGAAACCTTTGTTCAAAATGAATCTCTATGTGATAGGGGTGATGCAAATGTCTAAGCTTAATATAGACCCATTTTAGACCTTATGTGTCTGTAGTATAGCCTTATGCCATTTTTCTAGGTAAATTACAGCCCTTAGTATTGGCTGCGTTATCATATACAAGCCACAGTAAATTTGCCTAGTAGGTTTTTGGTGCGTCTAACTCAAATTAAATTATCTGGTTTTAAATCGTTTGTTGATACCACAGTTATCCCCACCCCTAGCCAGTTGGTCGGCGTGGTGGGGCCGAACGGGTGCGGCAAATCCAATATTATTGACGCCGTACGATGGGTGTTGGGGGAAAGTCGAGCCTCGGAATTACGGGGAGGCTCTATGCAAGACGTTATTTTTAATGGCTCAGGGCAAAGAAAGCAGGCAGCTAGGGCGTCGGTTGAACTAACCTTTGATAACTCAGAGGGGCGTATTGTAGGGCAGTGGGGAACGTACTCAGAGATTTCAGTGCGTCGTGAGCTGACTCGTGATGGTACGAGTGGTTATTTTATTAATGGCCAACAAGTACGACGTAGAGACATCAATGACATTTTCCTAGGGACGGGTTTAGGTGCGCGTGGTTATGCCATTATTGGTCAAGGCATGATTAACCGTTTGATTGAAGCTCGCCCAGAGGAATTACGGGTTTACCTTGAAGAGGCGGCGGGTGTGTCTAGATACAAAGAGCGTCGCCGAGAGACGGAGAGTCGGTTACGAGACACGCGTGAAAACTTGATCCGTTTAGAGGATATTTTGCAAGAGCTAGAGCAGCAGTTGACTCGCCTAGAGTCGCAGGCCGAGGTAGCAAAGCAATATAGGGCTCTACAAGCTGAAGGTGAGCAAAAGCAGCATGTTCTTTGGTGGTTACGGGAAAAAAATGCACGACAAGAACAAAAGCAGCATTTTTTAGCCATAGAGCAAGCACAAACTGCTGTTGAGGCCGCTATGGCGGATATGCGTAGTACTGAGACACGGCTTGAGCAATTACGTCAGCAGCATTTGACGTTGACTGATGAGGTGCAAAAAGCTCAGCAGGCGCTGTTTCAAAGTAATGCAACAGTAAGTCGTATTGAGGCAGAGATTCATCATGCTAATACAGCACAAACACGGATGGAGCAACGTCAGGCGCAATTGCAGGCTCAACAAAAAGAATGGGCGCAGCTGCATGCCGAGAGTGCGTCAGAGTTAGATCAGAAGCAACATGAACTCGAAGAAGCGGCCTTACTGATTGAGGAATCCTTAGCTCAGCTAGAGGAAATTATGTTGCGAGTTGAGCCAGCCCAAGAGCAGCTAGAGCAAAAGCAGCGTCAAATCAGTGAGCTTGCCGCCCAAATTCAACAGGCTAATCAGCAGCGTGCTTTAGCCCAACAGCGCATTGACTCCTTGCAACAGCAGCGCTCACAACATCAGTTACGTCAACAGCGATTTGAAAATGATTTAGTCCAACTGCGTTCTGATGTTCCCCTAGATGTGGCGCGACTCAAAAGTGATTGGGAGCAAGCCCAGCAAGCCCAGCAACAACAGCAACAGCAGGTGGTGCAGTTGGGAAATCAAGTGCAGCAGCAACAAGAGCATCAACAAAAGGCTGGCTTGCTTTTGCAAAAGCAAGAGCGTGAGCACACACAAATTCAAGCTCAGTTAGAGGCTTTACAGGCCTTGCAGACCCAAGTGCAAAGCCAAGGTCAGCTGACGGATTGGCTACAGCAGCATCAATTGTCTGATAGTAAACGACTATGGCAGTTTTTACAGGTGGAGTCAGGTTGGGAGCAGGCGGTAGAGGCCGTGCTTGGGCAGCGTTTAAATGCTTTGGTTACGGAGGATTGGGCGGTTTTGCAACAGTTACCGACCTTACCGCCTGCACGCCTTTGGTTTATGCGACCTACCGAAAAAGAGGCGTCGTTTCTGTCTCAGGTGGGGCTACGACCTATAGCCGAGGTTGTGAAGGTTCAGGACTTACGTTGGCAGGCAACGATTGAGCAGGCATTAGCCGGATATTATATTGCCTCTGACTTGCAGACGGCTTTGACTGCGATTACTACTGTTGGGCCAGAGGTCAGCTTTGTTGTTCAGGAAGGTCATATTGTGCAGGCGCATCAGGTTTTACTTTATGCAGCTGATTCGGAGCAAGCTGGAATATTGGCGCGTCAACATGCGATAGAACAACAAACAAAAGCCTTGCAGGCACAACAACTGCATGTGGAGGCGGCGCAGCAACACCTACAGCAAAGTCAAAGTGAGTTGGAGGCCATTAAACAGCATCATCTTAGTGCGCAGACACGGTTACAAGACTTGGTGCAGCAGACGCATGAGCTGCAACTGCATTATCAACAGGCAGAGCAGCGTACTCAGCAGCAGCAGCAAAGAGAAAGGCAATTAAAAAACGAGATCCTGGAGCTTCAAGACCAACAGCAGCAATTAGTAGAAATGATAGAGGAGTCTGTAGAAAAAAGTGAGGAGCAAGCCCTGTTCTTAGCTGAGCATGAGGAGCAGCTATTGATTTGGCAAGACGAATTGTCGGCATACAACGATCAGCTGCGTTTGTTGCGAGAGCAGCAAAGAGAGTCAGAGCAAAAAAATGAGCGACTTAAATACAATAAAGGTCTAGTACAAGCCCGGGTTGATGAGTTGCTACGAAGTCGTCAGCAAGCAGCAGATTTGAGTCAGCGTACTCAAGCTGAGTTAGCTGGATTAATTGACGAATATGAGCAGGTGGATGTGTTGGAGTTGCATGCTAGTTTGCAAGAGGCCTTAGAGCAGCGGGTCGAGCACGAGGATGCACATCAGGATATTCAGAAACAGTTGTCTACCATGGCTGCACAATTGCATGATTTAGAGCATAATCGGCATCAGACAGGTGATGGAATTGAACCGTTACGTCAAAAAGTCATGGAGATGCAACTGGCAGAGCAGGCTGCACGTATGACGGTCGAGCAATATGCTGAGCAATTAGACAGCCATCAGGTTGATCGTCAAGCTTTAGCTGTTTTGGTTCAGGGGCAATCCGATGAGTGGCAAAAGCTAACCTGGTTACAGTCTGAGGTACAACGAGTTAATCGTGCCATAGAGGGGCTAGGTGCGGTGAACTTAGCAGCACTAGAAGAATTACAGACTGCCCAAGAGCGTCAGTTTTATTTACAATCACAGCATGATGATTTAACGTTGGCAATTGAAACACTGGAAGATGCTATTCGTAAAATAGATCGAGAAACCAGAGCCTTGTTGCAAACGACGTTTAATGAGGTCAATGCCCATTTTGGCGAACTGTTTCCTCGGTTATTTGGAGGGGGCGAGGCTAGGCTTATCATGACAGGAGATGAGGTCTTAGATGCGGGTGTACAAGTCATGGCGCAGCCTCCTGGCAAACGAAATAGCACTATTCAGCTCTTGTCGGGTGGAGAAAAAGCATTGACAGCCACGGCGTTGGTTTTTGCTTTCTTTAAACTCAATCCAGCCCCTTTTTGTTTGCTGGATGAGGTCGATGCTCCTTTGGATGATGCCAATACAGAGCGGTATGCAAACTTAGTACAAAGTATGAGCGATCACACGCAGTTTTTATTTATATCTCATAATAAAATTGCGATGCAGATGGCAAAACAATTAGTTGGGGTTACTATGCAAGAACAAGGTGTCTCTCGCATCGTAGCGGTAGATATGGCAGCGGCGGTCGAGATGACGCACTAATATATAGACAGGTTTAGCCTAAAAAGGGTCGGATCGAATAATGAGTGATTTGCAAATAGGTTTGGTGGCGCTAGGGGCGATACTGATTTTGCTCGTTGTCGTGTATAACTGGTGGCAAGACCACCGCATTCGGCGAAAAATGCAGGACAAGTTCCCAGAGGCCCCGGCAGACCCACTGATGGCACAACTAGAGGCCGAACGTCGTGAACCCACGGTACGCATCGCTGAAACATTGGCGGATAAAAAAACAGAGCCAGCGATTCCTGCCGAGGAGATTGATCCCACCTCAGAGGCTGTGATTGATGTGCATTTTCCTCAGCCCGTACCAGGTGGGCAGCTAATTGATTTATTACGCGCCTATTTGCGTGTTGATACGAAGCCTGTACGACTTTTTGCCTCTACGTCAACGGGTCAGCATCATGCGTATCCACACGAGGACGAAACCTACACATCAATGCAGTTAGCGGTAATTTTAGCTAATCGAAAGGGGCCCTTAACAGAGATAGAGTGGTCTAGGTTATGGATGGCAGCTCAAAGCTTAGCCCAGCAACTGGATGGTACGGTTGATGGGCCAGATCAAGCCGAGGTCATAGAGCGAGCACAGGGTTTAGATCAGTTGTGTGCTAATTTAGATGCGCAGGTAGGCATTAGTCTACAGTTTCAAGAACCCATTGCGACAAATACGGTGCGTCAAATTGTTCTCAGTGCTGGGTTTATGGAATATGGCAAGCAATTGGCTTGGTTAGCTAGTTCAGGTTTGCCTCGTTTTACGTTATTGTTTAATGGTAAGCCGGCCTTGGATTTGCAGTCAGCCACTATAGATCGTTTGGATTTATTATTGGATTTACCTAATAGCCCTAAAGATGAGCAAGCCTTTAGCCGCATGGCTAGTGTAGGGCGTGATTTGGCTTTGCGCTTAGATGCGGATTTAATTGACGATCAAGGCCAGATACTGACCGATCACTATGACCAAGATATAGATCAACAGTTGTATCAGTTATACGAGCAGCTCGAACAAGCTGGTTTTAGAGCAGGCGATACACATACACAGCGGGTATTTGCGTGAAACAACGCGTAGAAGAATTAAAAAAGCAGTTAAATTATCATAATCACCGTTATTATGTGTTAGATGATCCGGTGATTGCTGACGGTCAGTACGACCTTCTCTTACGGGAATTACAGCAGCTAGAGGCAGCGCATCCGGATTGGGTTACAGCTGACTCGCCTACACAGCGCGTAGGGGCTAGCCCAGTCTCTGCCTTTTCTAGTGTGGCGCATGCCGTACCTATGTTGTCCTTAGGTAATGCCTTTGATCAAGAAGAACTACTTGCCTTTGATAAGCGAGTCACAGACGTGCTGCGTGCCGAGGGCCTTATCACCGCCACACAGAGTATTGCCTATAACGCAGAGTATAAATTTGATGGCTTAGCTGTTAATTTGCGTTATGAGCAGGGCGTCTTAGTACGTGGGTCAACGCGTGGTGATGGTTATACCGGCGAGGACATCACCTCCAATGTTCGGACTATCAAATCAATTCCTCTTCGGCTGCATGGTGACAGTGCTCATTGGCCTGCAATTCTTGAGGTACGAGGAGAGGTCTTAATTCATCAGGCTGATTTTCTGGCGCTGAACCAGGCCCAGTTAAAACGGGGGGAAAAGGCCTTCGCCAATCCGCGTAATGCGGCAGCAGGTAGTTTACGTCAATTAGATCCTCGTATTACTGCCCAGCGTCCCTTGCGGTTTTTTGCTTATGGTTGGGGTGAGATTCAGATGCCTGTACTAAATAAACAGGTTGATTTGTTTAGCGCCGCTACGTCTACCGATTTCAAAGCCCCCCCTTATTCTAGTCAGTCTGAGATGCTGGATTGGTTGCAAACGCTCGGTTTTCCCGTGGATTCACATCGTAAAGTGTTAAACGGTGTGACAGCCTTGATGGATTTTTATGAGCAAACGGCTCAGCATCGAGCCGAGCTACCCTATGAGATTGATGGGGTGGTGTATAAAGTTAATCATTTGGCCTTTCAAGATGTATTGGGTTTTGTGGCCCGCGCTCCACGTTTTGCTATTGCACATAAATTTCCAGCTCAAGAGGCGACTACCACTTTAGTTGGTATTGATGTGCAGGTAGGGCGTACAGGGGCTATGACTCCTGTGGCTCGCCTTGAGCCGGTGTTTGTAGGGGGCGTAACGGTAACGAATGCAACCTTGCACAATGAGGATGAGATACGCCGTAAAGATGTGCGCATTGGTGATACGGTGATAGTGCGTCGAGCCGGTGATGTGATTCCAGAGGTTGTGGCTCCCGTACTTGATTTACGGCCAGAGCAGACGACTCAGTATGTTTTCCCTACTCATTGCCCCGTGTGTGATTCAGCCATAGAGCGTCTAGAGGACGAGGCAATAGCCCGTTGTACTGGAGGCTTGGTGTGTGCCGCACAGCGTAAGCAAAGCATAGAGCATGCAGCTAGCCGAAAGGCGTTAGATGTGGATGGTTTAGGCACTAAGCTGATTGAGCAGTTGGTTGATTCTGATCGAGTCAAAAGTGTGGCAGATCTTTTCACCTTAAATGAGCTAGAGTTGGCAAGCTATCCCCGCATGGGGGCAAAGTCAGCCTCTAATGTGGTGAATGCACTGAATGCAGCTAAAAATCCGCCATTAGCACGCTTAATTTATGCATTAGGAATACGGCATGTAGGAGAGGCCACCGCAAAGGCGTTAGCTGAACACTTTGGAGACATGAGCCATTTGATGGCAGCCACCGAAGAGGAATTGGTTTTAATTGATGATGTAGGGCCAATTGTCGCGGCGTCTATTGCTCATTTTTTCGCCGAGGAACACAATCGGGATGTACTAAAGCAACTAACGCATGTTGGGGTACAGCCGCAACGAATAGAGCGCCAACCTATAGCAGCAAATAGTGCTGTAGTAGGAAAAACCTTTGTATTGACAGGAACCTTGTCTAACTGGACGCGAGATGAGGCTAAAGCCCGTATTGAGCAAGCCGGTGGGAAGGTGACTGGGTCTGTGTCGAAAAAGACCGATTATGTCGTGGCTGGCGCCGAGGCTGGATCTAAGTTACTCAAGGCGCAAGAACTGGGTATTGCTTTATTAGATGAAGAGGCTTTGAATCATTTGTTGCTCTAAGCCAGGCTAGATTAAAAAAAGCGACGTCGTTTGAATGAACGGAGTCGCTTTTTTTGTTAGTGATTAGTTCACTTTTGCATTTTTCATGAGGCTTTCTTGATACTCAGTCAGTTGTTTCTGACGTAGCATTTCTTCGATTTGAGGTTTAACCTCTTCGAATTTAGGAAACTCAATATTGCGGCTGTCATCAACTTGGATAATGTGCCAGCCAAATTGAGACTCAACCGGAGCAGCGCTAAGCTCACCTTTTTTCTGTTTTTCAACAGCAGCAGCAAACTCAGGCACATATAGACCGCTTGGGGCCCAGCCTAGATCGCCCCCTTGGGCGCCACTGCCAGGATCCATTGAGTTTTGTTTGGCAGCATCAGCAAAACTAATAGTTTTCGCTTTAATATCGGCGAGTAGTTTTTTAGCCTCTGCCTCGTCTTTAACCAAGATGTGGCTAACTTTGAATTCTTTTTGTCCCGCCTCTTCCTTTTTCAAGCGCTCGTACTCAGCTTTGTAGTCTTTTTCTGAAAGTGGATTTTTTTCAATGTAATCACTTAGCAGCGCACGGACTAAGATGCCTTGGCGAGCTAAGTCAAGCTCTTGAGCGACCTCGGCTTTTTTATCTAAGCCTGCTTTTTCAGCCTCTTGAACAGCGATAAGGCGAATCGTCATTTCGTTTTTGACTTGCTCTCGTAGTTCAGGAGAGTCTTGGGCGCCTTGTTTGATGAGTAGACTGATAAAGTCATCAAATTGTTTTTGACTAATAGATTGACCATTTACGGTCACAATATTTTGTGCAGCTAAGGGAGCTGCTAAGGCACAACTAAGGGCTAATACGGCAAAACGCTTCATGGGAATCCTTTGTTTATTTAAGCTCGATGGCAAGCGCATGGATAGGGTGGGGGATTAGGTCTTGAACATGGCTATAAATAAGCCGATGTTTAGCCAGAGTTGATAATCCCTCGAACTGATCAGAGCCGATAATCAACCGAAAATGATTGGCTCCACCCTGTGCTCCAGCGTGACCTGCATGTAAATGTGACTCATCAACCACCTCGAAATGAGTAGGGTGTAAGGCACTGAGCCGTTCTGTAACAAGCGCGATGCGCTCTTGGGTAGACATAATAATACTCCTATTGATCTGGTTGGTCTTTGATGTATTTTCCTAGCCATAACGACTGAATAATGACAAAGATCACTAATAAGACCAGAGAGCCAAAGACTTTAAAACTAACCCATTGCGCATCAGTAAAGTGACCAGAAAACGCAATGAATAGATTGATTGCACCTGAGATAACGAAAAATGCAGCCCAGCTGTAGTTCAGCTTAGTCCATACATTTTCTGGGAGCACCAGTTGACCGCCCATTAGTTTTTGCATTAGGTTGCGCCCTAAGATCCAGTAGCTGCCTAATAGAATGGAGGCAAATAGCCAATATAAAACCGTCGGTTTCCATTTAATGAAGGCGTCATTTTTAAAAAACAGGGTCGCAGAACCAAAAACCACGATTACACCTAGATTGATCCAGTGTGTTGTTTCAATTGTTTTTTGACGCAATTTAAGCCAAAGAATTTGAATGGCTGCTGCTGCCATTGCCACACCGGTGGCAGTGTACATATCAAAGGTTCTAAATGCGATAAAAAATAGAACCAGAGGGAATAGATCAAAAAGCAGTTTTTTCATGCGGGTTCAAATTGTAGGGCGACGGAGTTAATACAATAGCGCAAGCCTGTAGGGGGTGGGCCATCAGGAAAAACATGGCCTAAATGCGCATCGCAGACATTGCAGATGATTTCAGTACGAATCATGCCGTGGCTCTCGTCGATTTCTTCTCGGACATGATCTGGATTTAAGGCTGAGAAATAACTAGGCCAACCGCATCCGGCATCAAATTTAGTGTCTGAGGCAAACAGTGGCGTACTGCAGCAAACGCAGCGGTAGATGCCTGATTCAGTATGTTGGTTATATTTGCCCGTAAATGGGCGCTCGGTCCCTTGTTGGCGTGTAACATAAAAGGCTTCGGGACTGAGTTGAGCTTGCCATTCAGCTAAGCTTTTACGAACTTTATTCATAATTTTTATGGCAAAAAACAAAAATAAATGAGTTAACAGTGTAGCCTTGTTTGCCTCTAGCGCAAACAGGTAAACAGCTAGGTCGTTGCAGTGATGTTGGGGGTATTTTCATAAAAACAGGGAAAGCCCTTAAAGACGAAACTGTATGTTATTGCCCATAATGGCAGCCTTTGTTCAGGCGTAAATGGTTTAGGACTGGCCTATTTAAGGTTAATACCTATATTGCTTTCTCAGGCAATTTGATACGTTTATGCTGTATCTGTTGGAAAAAATGTATAACAAGGTGCATATCATAATTATTGCACCATAAATCAATCATCTGGAGACAAACTATGCAGCTATCCCCGTCCTTACGACGCACAGTCTTAGCTGGCGCTATCGCTTTAGCTTTACCTATGGCCGCTGTAGCGCAGATTAAAGTTGGTGTTACCGTAGCCTCTACTGGGCCAGCGGCCTCTTTGGGTATCCCTGAGCGTAATACAGTGAGCCTATTGCCCGCCGAAGTAGGTGGTCAAAAGGTTGAGTATATCGTTTTGGATGATGCCACAGATACGACCGTGGCGGTACGCAATATGCGTAAACTCATTACCGAAGACAATGTGGATGTGGTCATTGGTACCTCAGTGACTCCTGGTTCATTGGCTATGGTAGACGTAGCTGGCGAAACAAAAACACCTATGGTGAGTGTGGCAGCTAACGCGCGTATTGTAGAGCCTGTTCAAGGAGCTCGCGAGTGGGTATTTAAAACACCACAAAATGACCAGTTGATGGCGGCGGCTTTAGCTGATGCTATGGAAAAACAGGGCGTTAAAACCTTGGGCTTCATTGGCTATAACGATGCCTACGGCGATGGCTGGCTTAACGTAATGGAAAAAGCCGCTGAGGCCAAAGGTATCAAGATGGTTGTCGCCGAACGCTACAGCCGCACAGATACCTCGGTAACCGGTCAGGTCTTGAAGCTAACCGCCGCAAACCCAGATGGCATCTTGATTGCTGGCTCTGGAACCCCTGTGGCACTACCACAAGGCGAGCTCAAAAACCGCGGTTACAAAGGCACGATCTACCAAACACACGGTGCAGCTAATAACGATGTGTTGCGTGTTTGTGGTAAAGATTGCGAAGGCATGGTGTTACCAGCCGGTCCACTATTGGTAGCGGATCAGCTTCCTGATGACAACCCCATTAAAGCTACGGCGTTGCAATACAAAGAGCGTTACGAGGCTAAATACGGTGAGGGCTCCATCAACACCTTTGGCGGTCACATGTGGGATGCCGGTATGCTTGTCGAGGACGCGATTCCGCGTGCTTTAGCAACAGGCGCTAAACCTGGTACGCCTGAGTTCCGTGCAGCGATGCGTGATGCAATTGAAAAAACAACGGATCTAGCCGTATCTCAGGGCGTATTTAATATGGCACCTGATAATCACGCAGGAATGGATGAGCGTGCTCGTGTCATGGTTAAAGTGGTTGATGGTAAGTGGACATATCAACCTGATCTTTAATAGCTTTTAGTTATTTACGTGGCCAGCTCCTTGCCTGTAAGCTACGGGGCTGGCCGAGTCACAGCTAGATCAGTGATCTATTTGTTGGCTTTATTATTGTGTGTGTTGTCATGGTGTATCCGAGATGGATTCAACAATAGTTCTGATTTTGCTACAGGACGGCTTACTTAACGGGGCAATTTATGCTTTGTTAGGCCTAGCTTTGGTGCTAGTTTTTGCCGTAACCCGTGTCATTTTTATTCCTCAAGGCGAGTTCGTCACGTTTGGTGCACTTACTCTCGCTTTTCTTGTTAATGGTCAAGTTCCAGGCACAGTACATCTGTTGTTAATTGCAGGTGGCTTAGTCTTTTTGCTGGAATGTATTAGTGCGTTCCGTAATAAACTCTATACGGGTTTGTGGCGTACAGCCTTATGGGCGGTTGCTTTACCTGTCGGTTTATATTTACTCCTACCTTTGGTTTTACATAAAGACACGCCTTTGTGGATTAGCGTGTTGTTCTCTATGGCGTTAGTCGTTCCCTTAGGGCCAATGATTTATCGTCTGGTGTATCAACGTGTTGCCGAAGCCAGTGTTTTAGTGCTTTTAATTACTTCTGTTGCCGTTCACTTTGCGCTTACGGGCTTAGGCTTGGTGTTTTTCGGTGCAGAGGGCTGGCGTACACCGCCATTCATGTCTGGTCAGGTCGATATCTTCGGTATGTCTTGGTCAGCACAGACCTTATTCGTATTAGCTGCAGCAGCCATTTTGATTGGTGCATTGTGGATGTTCTTCGGCGGCACTTTATACGGTCGAGCCCTGCGCGCCACAGCCGTGAACCGTCGTGGTGCTCGATTAGTCGGTATTAGTACCATTATGTCGGGTCGGATTACCTTTACCTTGGTAGCGGCGATTGGCGCACTATCTGGCATGCTGATTGCTCCCGTTACGACTATTTACTACGACACGGGTTTTTTAATTGGATTAAAGGGCTTTGTGGCCGCTATTGTAGGTGGCTTAGCCAGCTACCCGTTAACGGCAGCCGGAGCTATTTTTGTGGGTATCCTAGAGGCATTTTCGTCTTTCTGGGCCAGCTCCTACAAAGAGGTCATCGTATTTACTTTGATCATCCCTGTATTACTGTGGCGCTCGTTCGGCGTTCGCCATGTAGATGACGAGGACTAAGGACATGAATCGCTTGCTTTTAGTGGTTGTGGTAGGCGCATTGGCCTTATTGCCGCAACTCAATGTTGTGCCCGAGTTTTGGATTACTCAACTGAACTACATAGGCCTTAGCAGCTTAGTGGTATTAGGCTTGGTTTTATTAACGGGCGTGGGTGGTTTGACTTCGTTTGGTCAGGCTGCCTTTGTAGGGATCGGTGCCTATACAACGGCGTACCTAACAACTCGTATGGGTTGGTCACCATGGATGACTCTTTTAGTCGCTTTGGCTTTGACCTTGGTTTTCGCCGGTATTATTGGTGCGATTACACTGCGCTTGTCAGGTCATTATTTGCCATTGGGCACCATTGCTTGGTCTTTATCCTTGTACTATTTGTTTGGTAACTTAGGGTTTTTAGGTCAGCATGATGGTATTTCTGGTATTGCGCCTTTATCTGTCTTTGGGATATCCCTAGGGGTGGGGCGTAATATGTATTATTTAGTGTGGCTGTTTGTGCTGCTTAGCTTATTGCTAACTCATAACCTATTACACTCACGCCCTGGTCGTGCTATTCGTGCCTTGAAAAATGGCAGCAGTATGGCCGAATCGTTTGGTGTGAACATGGCGAACTACAAAGTTATTATCTTTGTGTACGCGGCTTTACTCGCTTGTGTGTCGGGTTGGCTTTATGCTCACCTACAGCGTGCCGTGAGCCCAAGTCCATTTGGTCTAAACTACAGCATTGAATATTTATTCATGGCGGTAGTAGGTGGTGCAGGTAGCGTGTGGGGGGCGGTTTTAGGTTCAGCGGCAATTCTCACCTTAAAAGATCAGCTACAAAACTGGTTGCCACGTTTGTTTGATACAACCGCTAACTTCGAGTTGATTGTATTTGGTTTGCTCATGATCTTTATTCTGCAATACGCAGGAAATGGGTTGTGGCCTATCTTGGCTAAAGCCTGGTCTGCGGTAACGGGCGGTGTTAAACAGCGCCGTATGGAACCCCCTCCTGTAGCAGAAGCGCTGGTACAGCGAACTCGTCCAGAAAAAGGGTCTTTGGTACTAGAGTTAGATAAAGCACGTAAACAGTTTGGTGGTTTGGTGGCTGTTAATGACATCAGCTTCAAATTGCATGCGGGTGAGATCATGGGGCTAATTGGTCCTAATGGTGCGGGTAAATCCACGACCTTTAACTTGATTACTGGTGTGCTTCCTTTAACTGCTGGTGACATTCGATTCCAAGGTCAACGTATTGATAATTTGCGTGCCCGAGACATTGCCTGTTTAGGAATTGGCCGTACTTTCCAACACGTTCAGCTCATTCCTACGATGACAGTGCTTGAAAACGTAGCGTTAGGTGCTCACTTGCGTCGTAATGTAGGGGTGGTTTCTGCGGCCCTGCATACTGATCGTCGCAGCGAGGCAGAACTGCTGCACGAAGCCGCAGTACAGCTAGAGCGAGTCGGTTTGGGTGATTACTTGTACGAAGAGGCCGGTAACTTAGCTTTAGGCCAACAACGTATTTTAGAAATTGCGCGTGCTTTGGCTGCTGACCCTGTATTGCTGCTGCTTGATGAACCTGCGGCAGGCTTGCGTTATAAAGAAAAGCAAGAGTTAGCCCAAGTCTTAAATCAGCTAAGTGTAGAGGGTATGAGTATCTTGTTGGTTGAGCACGATATGGATTTCGTGATGAATTTGACCGATCACTTGGTTGTTATGGACTTTGGTACAAAGCTAGCCGAAGGCGAGCCTACAGAGATTCAACAGAACCCAGCGGTACTGCAGGCGTACTTAGGCGGTATTGATGATGACTTTGATGAAGATGAGTTGGCGGGTGTAGCCCCCACAAAGGAGGCCGTATGATGCAGCCACTCTTAGAGGTAAAAAGCCTAAATGCACAATATGGCAAGGTAAGTGCTCTAAATAATGCCAATATTGTGGTGCGTCCCGGTAGTATCGTGACGGTGATTGGGGGTAACGGGGCTGGAAAGTCAACCATGTTAAACTCGATTATGGGTAACTTACCGGCCACAGGGCGCAGCGATGGGGATGTGGTTTATGATCGTCGTGCCGTAAATGGATGGCAAGTCGAAAGACGAGTATCCGAAGGCCTTTGTTTGGTTCCCGAGAGCCGTGAGTTGTTCGCAAGTATGTCCGTCGAAGACAACCTATTATTAGGTGGTTTTAGATTGTATCGTCAGCGCATTAGTGGTTGGCGCGATACGATGGATGAGGTCTACGAGTTATTCCCTCGCCTCAAAGAGCGTCGTACACAGCAAGCCGGGACCTTATCAGGCGGTGAACGTCAAATGTTGGCAGTAGGGCGGGCTTTAATGTCTCGTCCTAAACTGCTTATGCTTGATGAGCCTAGCCTAGGTTTAGCACCACGTATTGTGCGTGAGATCTTTTTGATTATCGCGCGCTTGCGTCGTACAGGGGTCTCTATTTTACTTGTTGAGCAAAATGCCCGTGCTGCCTTGCAGGTTGCAGATTATGGATATGTACTTGAAACAGGTGAGATTGTGCTAGAAGGGCCTGCCGCTGATCTAAGTGATAACCCACGAGTGATTGAAAGTTACTTGGGTTTAGGACACAAAGATAAAGAGTAAGGGTGGGTCTTAAATAAAAAACACGGCTTAGGCCGTGTTTTTTATTGTTTATGCTGAAATAGGGTGATTGTGATGGATCTCGTATAGATTTGCTCTACCATTTTTTATGCAGTAGAGGCGATCAGCGAGGCTGGCCGCAAAGGGTTTGTTGGACTCATTTAAAATGAGTGTGTAATCTCGCTCTTTAAGCTGTTTGAGTAGTGTTGTTACCGAAGATTGAATCGCGGGACAAAAATCAGCATACAGGTCATGTAGCACGATAATATCAGCACCTGTACGTAAGACTCGGGCCAGAGCAAGTAGCTGCTGCTCCCCAGGGCTAAGGCGCGTGCAAGGGGCTTCTTTTTGTTGAGCCAAAATAGGGAATAAGTCATAGATTTCCGTCAACGACAATCCACCACCTAGGCTATGTCTTTCTAGAGGTAAAAGAAGGTTTTCTTGGCAGGACAACCCGTAAACTAATCCCGTGTCTTTAGAGCACAGCGTCATACCTAAATCAGGTACGCGTTGTGCGGCTAAATGGATGGCTTCGGTTTGATGAATCCGTATAGAGCCTTGGCGATCTGTATTGACACCTAAAAGGCTGTCTAACAGAGAAAGTTGAGAGTCTTTGCAAGCAGAAACTAGGGCGATCATTTCGCCCTGTTTAGCGCTTAAATTAAAGTCTTCAATGATGGGCTTTTTATTATGCCAGACATGTAAATGCCGAATTTCTAGTGCCGTTTTACTCATTTTTCTTTCCTATTGAGGAAAAATGACCAGTGATGCGTTTATTATGCAGTGCAACACAAAAAACGGCTATGCGGGTTTTACATAGCTAGGACTTGCCCTTAGTCTTTTCTTTGTATTCGCATAAGTCCGCAATGCCACACTGAGGGCATTTGGGAGTGCGAGCAACGCAAATATAGCGACCATGCAAAATGAGCCAATGATGAGCGTCTAATAGAAACTCTTTGGGTACTAGGCGCATGAGACGGTCCTCGACCTCGCGCACATTTTTGCCTTTAGCAATACCTGTTCGATTAGAGACTCGAAAAATATGGGTGTCTACTGCCATCGCATATTGTCCAAAGGCGGTATTGAGCACTACATTCGCCGTTTTACGTCCAACCCCAGGTAGGGCTTCTAGTTGTTCGCGAGTGTCTGGAACCTCACCATTAAAGTGCTCGATGAGCAATTCACAGGTGCGAATGACATTTTTGGCCTTAGTTTTATAGAGACCAATACTTTTAATACACTCAGTAAGCCCATCTATCCCCAGTTCTAGTATGCCTTCGGGAGAGCCATGGGTGGGAAAGAATCGACGGGTGGCGATATTGACCGAGACATCTGTGGCCTGAGCAGACAAAATAACAGCAATGAGTAATTGAAAGGTATTTTCGTATTCTAGCTCGGTCGTAGGGTGCGGATTAGCGGCTCTAAGACGAGAAAAAATTTCAGTACGTATCTCACGGTTCATAAGGCTAACTATTTTTCAATTAAGACTGACGGCGGGCGCGTGCTTTGGCTAATACATCGGCAATTGTGGCTTTGCGGTGTGTAGAAGAATCGGCTTGTGTACTCACTTTAGGTTTGTTGGCCAGTACACGGGCAGCAACGGATGCGGATTCATCATGTTTTAGTGCTAAGCGTTGCTCTCGTAACTGAAAGTGCTGGCGAGCAGCTTGGGCTAGCTCATCAGTCCATTCTCTATCAATAGGTTGCATTTCTATGCAGTCCACCGGACAGGGGGCAAGGCAAAGATCGCAGCCTGTGCAGCGGTCAGCTAATACGGTATGCATGAGTTTATTGGCCCCTACAATTGCGTCCACCGGACAGGCTTGTATACATAAGGTACAACCAATGCAGTGCTCTTCATCAATCACGGCGACAGTAGGAGGGCTATGAGTGCCGCACTCAGGATCTAGTTCTTGAATGGCTTGGTGGGTAATTTGAGCCAGTAGGGCAATCCCTGCACTGCCTCCTGGTGGACAGCGATTAATGGCTTCGTTGTCTATGGCAATCGCTTGAGCATAGGGCAAACACGCATCATAACCGCACCGAGTACATTGGGTTTGCGGTAAGACTGCGTCGATACGTTGTATGAGTTCGGAGGTGTGCATAATGAAAAAGGGGGCCAAGCCCCCTGTTTTGCCAAAACCGAATGGTTAGGCGTTTTTCTGAATAAAGTCTTTGACTAATGGGTAAATGTTATTACGCCAACGACGACCGGAGAAAATACCGTAGTGGCCACTGCCCATTGCGGTATGGTGCTGTTTTTTGGCCTCAGGAATGTTTTCACATAGCGTTTGGGCGGCGCGAGTTTGATTTAAACCAGAGATATCGTCTAATTCACCTTCAATGGTGAATAGGGCGGTTTTAGTAACAGCAGCAGGCGTTACGAATTCGCCATCGACCTCCCAAGTACCTCTTGGTAAGGCGTGCTCTTGGAAAACAATTCGGATCGTATCTAGGTAGAACTCAGCTGGCATATCTAAAACAGCATTGTACTCATCATAGAAACGGCGATGGGATTCCGCATCATCATCTTGCCCTTTGACTAAGTGATTGTAGAAATCATAGTGGGAGGACATATGGCGATCTGGGTTCATGGCGATAAAGCCAGTGTGTTGCAGAAAGCCTGGGTAAACACGACGACCAGCCCCTGCATAACGAGCAGGCACACGCTGAATTAAGTTATTTTCAAACCAGCTATATGGTTTGGTGGTAGCCAAACGGTTTACTTGAGTCGGTGATTCGCGAGTATCAACCGGCCCCCCCATTAACGTGAGACTTTTTGGCACATGGGGGCTGTTGCGTGCCGACATCAATGACACTGCTGCCAGTACTGGCACAGTAGGTTGGCAGACGGCGACAACATGTACATCGTCATTTAAAAACTCAAGAAAATGTTCTACATAGCGTACATAGTCATTGAGATGAAAAGGGCCCGCAGATAACGGTACCATACGAGCGTCAATCCAGTCGGTAATATAGACATCGTGATCAACTAGCATAGTACGTACTGTGTCGCGCAGTAGCGTGGCATGATGCCCCGACATCGGGGCGACGATTAGCACCTTAGGTTCTTTTTTCTTTAGGCCTTCACGCTCGAAATGCACTAAGTTACAGAAAGGTAAGTGATGGACTGTTTCGTCTTTAACGGGTATTGTTTTTCCGTCTTTTTCAATAGAGGGGATATCCCACAGTGGTTTTTCGTATTCTTTGCCCAAACGGTGCAAAAGCTCGTAGCCTGCAGCCAGTTGTTTGGAGAGGGGCGTGTAAGCCCATGGGCTATAAGGATGGGTTAGAAGCTGTGCGCTGGAGCCTGAGAAAGCAGCCAACGGCGATAAAAACGAACGTTGTAGTTCGTGTAAGTCATACAGCATAATGGTGCCCTTGTGTGCAAAGTGATTTTTTAACGCTCTAGATATTGCAGTTTATCTGCAACCCCGTTCCAATTATCGGCATCGGGTAAGGGGTCTTTAGAGCGATTGATCATGCCGAAAATAGGAGTGAGTTCTGCATTCAACTCAATATATTGGAGTTGATCGGCAGGGACATCCTCTTCGGCGAAAATAGCATTGGCTGGACATTCAGGAATACAAACCGCACAGTCAATACATTCGTCAGGATCAATAACTAGGAAGTTAGGGCCCTCGCGAAAACAGTCTACCGGACAGACATCGACGCAATCGGTAAATTTACATTTAATACAGTTTTCGGTGACGACGTGTGTCATAGTGTGGCTCCAGCGTGATTCAATGCAATCAAAAGATGGTAAATGATAGTAAGGTTATCGAAAATAGACAGATTGTAAAACTATTGGTTCATTTTTTTCGATAAAAGGATCTATTTTAACGAATATATGGGCTTTAGATGGAAATTAAACCAAAGAGTCGCTTTTTGGCCCTTTAGCTTGGTATAAAACATACAATATAGCTAGAAGACGTGCAGACCGTATCCCTTTGTTTAGACTGGCGTGGCCATGATTATTACTTCCTTACTTGATACTGATTTATATAAATTTTCTATGATGCAAGTGGTATTGCATCATTTTCCCGCTGCTCAGGTTCAGTATCGCTATCAGTGCCGTACACCTAATATTGACCTACATCCTTATATAGATGAAATCCGCGCTGAGGTCAAAGCACTGTGCCAGCTTCGATTCCGCGAAGATGAGCTTAACTATCTGCGGCAGCTCCGGTTTATCAAAAGTGATTTTGTGGATTTTCTTGGTTTGTTTCACCTGCCAGAACGCTGCATTCATATTGATTACGGAGATAAACCCGGAGAACTCAGCATAGAGGTAGAGGGCTCCTGGCTACATACGATCTTATTTGAAATCCCCGTGTTAGCGATTGTGAATGAAGTGTATTTTCGCAACACCCAGCCTACACCTGATTGGGAAGAGGGACGTCAACGTCTACAACAAAAAATGCATTGGGTCTTAGATGATCCGGCCTTAGCAGACTTTAGGGTTGCAGAATACGGCACTCGACGTCGTTTTTCCAAACGTTGGCATGACGAGGTCGTTATCACCATGAAAGAGCAAATGGGTAGCCATTTTGCGGGTACAAGTAATGTTTGGATGGCAAAAAAGCATGGGGTGCTACCTTTAGGAACCATGGCCCATGAATACCTGCAAGCGTGCCAGGCGCTAGGGCCACGCCTACGAGACTCTCAAGTATTCGCTTTTGAAACTTGGGCTAAAGAGTACAGAGGGGATTTAGGTATAGCCTTGTCCGATGTCTATGGGTTGGATGCGTTTCTTGCTGATTTCGATATGTATTTTTGCAAGTTATTCGATGGTGCACGCCATGACTCTGGTGATCCCTTTGTTTGGGGAGAACGTTTATTGGCTCATTACCAACAAAATCGTGTTGATCCTAGAACAAAAACATTAATTTTTTCTGATGGACTAACCATTCCTAAGGCGATTCAGTTAGCCAAGCATTTTGCTGGACGCTGCCATGTTTCTTTTGGAATAGGCACGAATCTGACTAACGACCTGGGGTATGAGCCTTTGCAGGTGGTGATGAAAATGGTGCGCTGTAATGGGCAACCTGTAGCAAAAGTCTCTGATGCACCCGGTAAAACAATGTGTGATGATCCAGCGTATTTGGCTTATTTACGTCAGGTTTTTGATCTGCCAGAGTATCCGGCGTAAGTTATCTGGAAACCAGATATATCGTTATGTTTTTCGTTGATAGAACTAAAGGTAAGATATCTATTGTAGTGATTTCATTTGGTGTGTAGTTCTCATGTCTAGTTTTATTCCCGCCCAGCCGCAGTCGGCAATTACCACACAATCCCCTTTTACAGAGGACTGGCTGCATCGTGTGGCCGCTGATTTGCCCATAGCTCAGCAGCAAAAATTACAGTTAGCTATGCAGCATGTGGAACCCTTGATTCACGGCATGTACACCCCATGGGGAGAACCTCTGGATTCACATATTGCAGCGGTGATTGAGGTTCTACACGACTTAAATGCAGATGCACATACGCGAATTTGTGCGTTATTAGCGGTGGTCCCTGAAAATGAAAAAGTGAAGCACGAGGCAATCAAAAAGGAATTTGGTGAACAGGTTGCTACGATGGTCGGTGGGGCAAGAGCGCTCTATCACATTGGTGAGCTAGCTGCGCAGGCCCATGATCAAGCCGCCACAGGCACAGATCAAAAAGAGATGAAGCGTAAAATGCTCTTGGCGATGGCGGTAGATTTACGTATTGTTTTGGTGCGGCTGGCTTCTAGATTGCAGGTGCTGCGCTGGTTCGTCCATTGTAAAAAACCTTGCCCATATGATTATGCAAAAGAGACCATGGAACTCTATACCCCGTTGGCAAATCGGTTAGGGATTTGGCAATTAAAATGGGAAATGGAGGATCTGGCTTTTCGGTTCTTAAGCCCCGATACCTATAAAACGATCGCTAAACAACTAGAAGAAAAACGCGCCGAGCGAGAAAGTTTTATTGCCCATGTGGTGCAAACGTTGACACAGGCACTCAAGGAAATGGGGATTGAGGCGGATGTGAATGGTCGGCCTAAACACATTTACAGTATTTATAACAAGATGCGCAATAAGAATTTGCGCTTCGATCAGCTCTTTGATATTCGAGCGTTGCGTGTGATTGTCGAGGATGAGCGTAGCTGCTATAGCACCTTAGCGCTGATTCATGCTATGTGGACACCGATTCCCAATGAGTTTGATGATTATATTTCACGTCCTAAGCCAAATGGTTATCGCTCATTGCACACTGTAGTTGCCGATGAGTCGGGCCGCACTTTTGAGATTCAAATTCGTACCGCAGAAATGCATCATTTTGCTGAGTTCGGTATGGCTGCACATTGGCACTACAAAGAAGCGGGGGCCAAAGGTGGGCAGGTGGCAGCTTCGGCAGAGGAGCAAAAGATTGCTTGGATGCGACAGTTATTGGCGTGGGATCATACCGATGAGCAAACTGAAGATCAGGCTATTCCGGTAACACCAGAACATATTTATGTACTCAGTCCTCAGGCTCGTGTGATTGAGCTGCCCTATGGGGCGACGCCCGTTGATTTTGCCTATTATTTACATACTGACTTAGGGCATCGCTGTAGGGGGGCAAAAGTGGACGGGCAGATGGTTCCATTGCTCACCAAACTAAAAACAGGGCAAACCGTAGAGATCATTGCTGCAAAATCCGGAGGCCCATCAAGAGACTGGCTTAACCCGCAGCTGGGCTTTTTGGCCAGCCAACGATCAAGGGCAAAGGTTCGAGCTTGGTTTAATGCCGTAGAGTTACAACAGCGCATTAGTCAGGGCCAGACTCTAGTAGAAAAAGAACTACAGCGTTTAGGACGTACGGCAGTCAATCTAGAGCAGTTAGCCCAAAAGTTGGATTTTGCTCGTGCCGATGATTTGTATATAGCAGTCGCTAAAGATGAATTTAGCTTGCGGCACATAGAGAATCTTTTTAAGACGCCTACCGTTACGGATGATACTGAGCCCCAAACAAAAGTCTTTAATGCGAATCGAGCTAACGTCACGCGCACAGGGCGCAGTGGGGTCTTGGTGGTTGGGGTTGATTCATTGATGACTCAATTGGCTCGTTGTTGTAGGCCGGCGCCGCCCGATGCGATTTGTGGCTATATTACTAAAGGTCGTGGGGTGTCTATTCACCGTAGTGACTGTAAGTCTTATAGTAGCTTAGTAGCTGCTCAGCCTGAACGTGCTATTGACGTGGATTGGGGTAAAACGTCTGATGCTCTTTATCCCATTGATTTGTCTGTGACTGCCTCTGAAAGACCCAATTTATTGCGGGATATTTCTGAGGTGTTTGCTCGGCTACGCGTGAATGTAGTAGGGGTAAGCAGCCAAAGTCGTCGATCGCTGACCCAGTTGCTTTTTACCATTGAGGTCAATGATGGCGAGCAAATACAGCGCACAATCAGTGCGCTACAAGAAATCCCAGGGGTGCACGCACAGCGCCATTAATGTTGGTGCTAAAATGCCTTTTTGCACGATAATCGTGTGTCATGATTAAAGATACTGAGAGTAATGCCTTGACAGTCTATAACTATCCCGATCAGCAGGGACATTTTGGTCCTTATGGCGGTTCTTTTGTTGCCGAAACCTTAGTTCATGCTTTAGACGAACTACGCGCCGCTTATGATAAATACCGTAATGACCCCGAGTTTCTACGTGAATTTGAGTATGAGTTAAAGCATTTTGTCGGTCGGCCCTCGCCGATTTATCATGCTAAGCGATGGTCGGAGCAATTAGGTGGGGCGCAAATCTGGTTTAAGCGTGAAGACTTAAATCACACAGGGGCCCACAAGGTAAATAACTGTATTGGCCAAATTTTATTGGCTAAGCGCATGGGTAAGCCTCGAATCATAGCTGAAACGGGGGCGGGGCAACATGGTGTAGCCACAGCAACAGTCGCTGCTCGTTATGGCTTGAAATGTGTGGTTTACATGGGCAGTGATGATGTGAAACGTCAAGCCTCTAATGTGTATCGTATGAAATTATTAGGTGCTGAAGTTATCCCAGTTAGTTCCGGTTCTTGCACGTTAAAAGATGCCTTGAACGAGGCCATGCGTGATTGGGTAACTAATATCGAAGACACGTTTTATATTATTGGTACGGTGGCAGGTCCTCACCCCTATCCGACCATGGTGCGTGATTTCCAATCGGTGATTGGTACCGAGTGCCTAGAGCAAATGCCTGCCGAAACCGGGCGTCAACCGGATTATATTTTAGCGGCAGTAGGTGGTGGGTCGAATGCAATGGGGATTTTTCACCCTTACTTAAATGAGCCTAACGTACAGCTAGTTGGTGTAGAGGCTGGGGGCGAAGGCTTAACATCACTCAAACACTCAGCATCCTTAAATGCGGGGCAGGTCGGAGTACTACATGGTAATCGTACTTATGTGCTGCAGGATGAGGCGGGTCAGATTCAGGGGACACACTCTATCTCGGCGGGTTTAGATTATCCTGGCGTTGGGCCAGAGCACGCGTGGTTAAAAGATTTAAAACGTGCACGCTACGAGGTCATTAATGATGATGAGGCGCTTAAGGCCTTTCATGACTGCTGTCGTATCGAAGGTATTATGCCAGCCTTAGAGTCTTCTCATGCGATTGCGCAAGCCGTTAAAATGGC
Source organism: uncultured Paenalcaligenes sp. (assembly GCF_947630565.1). NCBI lineage: Bacteria > Pseudomonadati > Pseudomonadota > Betaproteobacteria > Burkholderiales > Alcaligenaceae > Paenalcaligenes > uncultured Paenalcaligenes sp. Next base: position 89,560 of record NZ_CANRIC010000001.1, on the reverse strand, counting down.
TCCTTCCTTAGCTAAAGATAAAATCATTTTGGTGAATTTATCTGGTCGAGGTGATAAAGATATGCATACTGTTGCTGAATTCAGTGGCATTAGCCTTTAATTTTTAGGTGTTATTTATGTCTATGACTGCTAATCCGCGCTTAAAGGCGACTTTTGAGCGTTTAAATGGGCGTGCTGCATTAATTCCTTATATTACAACCGGTGACCCATCCGTGACGGCGACAGTGCCATTGATGCATGCTTTGGTTAAAGCAGGGGCTGATGTGATTGAGTTGGGCGTGCCTTTCTCTGATCCTATGGCGGATGGCTCGGTTATTCAACGCGCCGCAGAAAGGGCTGTTGCGCGCGGTGTATCCTTGCGTACGGTACTTGATATGGTGGCTCAGTTTCGTGAAACAGATGAGACCACGCCTGTAGTACTTATGGGCTATGCCAATCCCATCGAGGCCATGGGGCAGCAGGTTTTTGCTCAGGCTGCAGGTCATGCTGGGGTAGACGGCGTATTGACTGTTGATTATCCTCCAGAGGAATGTGAGGATTTTGTGCAGTACTTGACGGATTATCAGGTTGACCCCATTTTCCTTTTGGCTCCTACATCAACGGATGCGCGAATTCAGCGGATTGCTGACATTGCGCGTGGTTATGTTTATTATGTGTCTTTAAAAGGAGTGACAGGTTCTGCCTCCTTAGACGTGGCTGATGTAGCCAAGCAGTTGCAGCGTATTCGACAATACGTCACGATCCCTGTGGGCGTGGGTTTTGGTATACGTGATGCACAAAATGCACAAAAAGTAGCAGAGCATGCTGATGCCGTGGTAATTGGCAGCAAAATCATTGAAACCATGGAACAAAATTTTAATGAGCATGGTGATGATGCGTTGGCTATTAAGGCGGCAGCCGATTGGTTGGAGTCTGTCCATCAGGCGTTAATCGCTTAAATTTTGTGTTGTGATAACTTTTTACTTGGCTAGGTACGTAAGAGCCTAGCTATTTACGATCTAGATTATTTTTTGATGTCTAGGTCAACCGAACAGGATTGCCCAATGAGCTGGATCCAAAAATTATTGCCTCCTCGAATTAACCGTAATCACGAAAGCAGTAAACGTGTTCCCGAAGGACTCTGGGTTAAGTGTCCCTCGTGTGAATCAGTGCTTTACAAAGAAGACCTGCAGGCTACATTAAATGTATGTCCTAAATGTGATCATCACATGCGTATTAATGCGCGTGCTCGTATAGAGGCTCTTTTAGACGCAGACAACCGTACTGAGGTTGGCGAAAACACGCGTGCTGTTGACCCACTGAAATTCCGTGATACAAAAAAATACCCCGATCGCTTATCTCAAGCGACTAAAGAGACAGGGGAATCGGAAGCGATGGTAGTCATGAGTGGGACCGTGCTGTCCATGCCAGCAGTAATTGCTTGTTTTGAGTTTGAGTTCATGGCCGGGTCTATGGGCTCTGTAGTGGGAGAGCGATTTGTGCGTGGTGTCCAAGAGGCGATACGTACACGTTCTGCTTTTATCTGTGTTGCGGCATCGGGTGGTGCTCGTATGCAAGAAAGTTTATTTTCTTTGATGCAGATGGCTAAAACGAATGCGATGCTCGTAAAACTCTCCGAAGCAGGTTTGCCTTTTATTAGTGTGCTGACAGACCCGACGATGGGTGGGGTTTCAGCCAGTTTTGCTTTTATGGGTGATGTGGTGGTTGCTGAACCTAATGCTTTGATTGGTTTTGCTGGCCCTCGTGTTATTGAGCAAACGGTACGTGAAAAGCTTCCAGAAGGGTTCCAACGTGCAGAGTTTCTTCAAGAAAAAGGGGCGATTGATATCGTTATTGATCGTCGCGAAATGCGTAAAGAGTTGGCCTCAATTATTGCGTTATTAACGCGTCAGCCAGCCGAGGCTGTGCAGCCACGGTAACGATACAGTAAACACGATAAAGCAAAAGCCCCAGCTATGTAAAATAGCTGGGGCTTTTTGTTGTGACTCGGGTCAGAGGATTAGTTGGATGAGGTTTCCACTTGCTCTAAGGCGGAGTCAGTCGTTGTGGCAACGACTTTACGTGGACGACCCAATTTAACTGGGGGTTCCGCAACAACATCAACCGCATCGGTACGAGTTTGAACCATTTCTAAACCTGCTTGCTCTAATGTTGGGACAAGAACGGCAGGATCAAAAATAGGCTGAGCAGCTTCAGCTTCAACAGTAGGCTCATCAACAGCGACAACTTCCTCTGCAATAGAAGAGGGTGTTGCTAGTGGTGCAGCGTCTTCAGTGTTAGGAGCAGGGGCCTGCTCAACGACGGGTTCTGCTGCAACGGTAGCCTGAGACTCTTTTACGGGAGTCTCACTTTCTACTGGGTGAGGCTCATCGCCTGTCTCGACCTGCATTAAGGGCTCAGAAGCAACCGGAGCCGCCCAGCGTGAACGTGGGTTGCGACCTACAGGTTGCATGGGCTCAGGGGCCGCAATAGGTGAGGCTTGAGTTGTTTGAACCTGTTGTAAGCCAGCCTGAGCTAAATCGGCTTGTAGTTCCTCGACAGAGCTAGTAACAGCGACAGCCGGTTCTGTTAGTGGGGCTTCTGGCTGTGGCTCTATGGCAGGAGCGGGAGTAGCTACTTCAGCGACAACAACAGGCTGCTCTACTGATTCCTCTTTGTTTTGCTCCAGTACATTGGCATCAAAACGTGGGGTTTCATGAGGAATAAACTGGGTGGCAGTGGTTGCAACCTCTTCTGTTTCCTCGATTTGATCTTCAGCAGTGGTGTTGCTCTCTGTAGGGCGACGGCTACGACGACTACGGCGACGACGGCTACGACGGCGCTCAGACGGCTGCTCATCTTCGTCCTGGTCTGCTTGGTCATTGATTTCAGCAGATAAATCTTCGTCTTGCGCTTTGGTTTCCTTAGCTACTGGAGCAGGGGTAGGCGCAGGAGTTGGTGCATCGTTAGCCTCTACGGTACTGTCGTTTTGTAGATCTAGATTTTGCTGTTGCTGCTCTTCTGTAGGTGCATTGTCACGACGACGATTACGTGGGCTGCGACGGCGACGACGATTCGGTTGCTCTTGAGTCTCCTCGGTAACGGGCGTAGTTGGCTCTATAGCCGGTGTTGTCGTGGCTGCCTTAGGGTTTTGACGACGGTGACGAGGGTTACGAGCGGTAGTCTCAGCAACGGCCTTAGGATCGGTAGGATCTGGGCGGCGCTCTGTTTTGTTACGGTTCTGACGCTGTCTATCTGTATTACGTCTATCATTTTTGTGACGAGGATGACGCTTTTGCGTCTGCTCGTCTTTGTTTTCCACCACTTTTTCTTCATTAGCAGCCGGAGGTGCAGTAAGTGATTTGAACCAAGCGCCAATACGAGCAAAAAGTCCCGTTGATTGGGTTTTCTCAGGGGTGGCTCCAGGGGCAGGCTGTGACGGAGTAATGCCTTTTACTAGGGCCTCAGGGCGTGGTTTAATTTCATGGGTGCGATGAGGCGTGAGTGTAGTTTCCTCTTCGGGCTTCACCTGCTCAAAGCTGACCTTTAGCTCATCCAAACGAGCATCATCATGGCGTAAACGCTCAATAATGTGATGCGGTGTTTCTAGATTTTTGTTTGGAATCAGTGTTAGGTTAACGTTGAGACGAGACTCAATACTGGTGACGTCACTGCGTTTTTCATTCAACAGATAGGTCGCTACATCTACGGGCAACTGGGCATGAATAGCTGCCGTGCCTTCTTTCATGGCTTCTTCTTGTAGCAAGCGTAAGACGTGTAGAGCACTGGACTCTGCATCTCGGATAACACCTGTGCCTGTACAACGTGGGCACGTAACATGAGAGCCTTCGTTTAGCGCAGGGCGTAAACGTTGACGTGAGAGCTCCATCAAACCAAAGCGAGAGATTTTGCCCATTTGTACGCGGGCTCGGTCTACATGTAAAGCATCTCTTAAGCGCTGCTCTACGGCACGTTGGTTTTTGCCGTCTTCCATGTCAATGAAGTCAATGACAATCAGACCGCCTAAGTCACGTAAGCGCAATTGACGTGCGACTTCGTCAGCCGCCTCAAGGTTAGTCCGTAATGCGGTTTCCTCGATGTCGGCGCCGCGAGTTGAGCGAGCCGAGTTCACATCAATAGCGACTAAGGCCTCGGTGTGGTCAATGACCACAGCGCCACCAGAGGGGAGCTGTACGGTGCGCGAGTAAGCAGTTTCGATTTGATTTTCGATTTGGAATCGGGAAAATAAAGGAATATCGTCCCTATACATTTTCACGCGATTGACATTGTCGGGCATCACTACATTCATAAAAGCCGTAGCTTGTTCATAAATGTCGTCTGTATCGATTAGGATTTCACCAATATCAAGTGAAAAATAGTCGCGTATAGCACGTATAACCAAGCTAGATTCTAAATAAATCAGAATAGGGGCTGGGTTTTCTTTGGCAGCACTATCAATTGCAGACCAGAGCTGTAATAGGTAGTTTAAGTCCCACTGCAACTCTTCTACGCTACGCCCTATCCCCGCAGTACGGGCGATGATGCTCATGCCCTGAGGCGTATTGAGCTGGTCCATGGCTTCGCGTAGTTCTTGGCGTTCCTCACCCTCTACGCGACGGGAAACACCACCGCCACGGGGGTTATTAGGCATCAGAACTAAGTAGCGACCCGCCAAAGAAATAAAGGTGGTTAACGCAGCGCCTTTGTTGCCGCGTTCCTCTTTTTCTACTTGGATGATGAGTTCTTGGCCTTCGCTTAGGGCATCTTGAATGCGGGCACTACGTACATCAACACCTTCTTTGAAGTAAGTGCGAGCGACCTCTTTGAACGGCAAGAAGCCATGGCGGTCTTCGCCATAGCTAACAAAACAAGCCTCTAAGCCTGGCTCAATGCGGGTAATGACTCCTTTGTAGATATTGCCTTTGCGCTGTTCGCGTCCGGCGGATTCGATGTCGAGATCGATCAATTTTTGACCGTCGACTATTGCAACACGTAGTTCTTCTTGGTGTGTTGCATTAAACAACATGCGTTTCATGAGTGTGATTCTCCGTAGTCATAGCACGCAGACAATCGGCGCGCGACCTCGGGTCACTCGGTGTGTGGCACTGCAATGGCTGCGAAGAAGTGGGCAAATATAACTTAAACGGAGCCCACTTTTTTTCGAATGGGCACAGCGCGCAGATAATTGCGCAGTTCAGTCAGCATACGGGTCATGTTCACAATAAGTCGTGTTTGACGAATAAAAAATTGCTGGGAACCACCGCTGTATTTGTCAGGTACAACGGGTGCTAAATTCTGTTTACAACGATAACTTTGCAGATATTCAGTGCCGCACGCGGATAACTTACAACTGACATGCGCGGAGCGTGTTAACCGCGTCTGTGCCATTTGTATTGTTCCGGCGACCGTATGACCCGAAAACTGTGCACAATACGTATTACAATAAATACTTTTACGGCTAGCGGAGACGCACCTTGCATCTCTACGTCTAGCGGTGTCACAGTTCCCATAGGCTGAGGCGATTATATGCCTCTTTTGAGTATGAGAAAACCATTAGCAGTGAAAAAGACCATACCGCAAGTGCGGGTTATTGAAATAAGTGCCGAGTGGGCCGGACAACGTCTGGACAATTTTCTAGTGCGCGAGTGCAAAGGTGTGCCTAAAAGTCACATATATAAAGCCATCCGCAGTGGACAGGTACGTATAAATAAAGGACGTGCCAAAAATGAATATCGCTTAGAGGCGGGGGATGTTGTACGAATTCCTCCGATGCGAATGCCCGACCCTGATGCGAAGCCGATAGTACCTGCCGCACAGTTCCCTATTGTGTTTGAAGATGACTACTTGCTAGTCATTGATAAACCCGAGGGGGTTGCTGTACATGGGGGAAGCGGGGTGTCCTTTGGTGTGATTGAGCAGCTACGGGCGGCACGCCCAGAGGCGAAGTTTTTAGAATTAGGTCATCGATTGGACCGTGATACATCCGGGCTATTAATCGTCGTTAAGCGTCGGGCTGCTTTAGTGGCGGTACATGATATGTTTAGAAATGGCCAAATTGACAAATTTTATCAGGCCTTAGTTGATGGTGATTGGGTGAATGATCGTCAGCACATGAAAGCGCCGTTATTGCGCTGGATGACCGCATCCGGAGAGCGTAGGGTACGGGTTGATCCCGAAGGCAAGCCCTCCCATACCATCATCTCTTTATTACAACGTTTTGGTAGGTACAGTTTGGTTGAGGCAGAATTAAAGACAGGTCGTACACATCAAATACGCGTGCATCTTGCCCATGCTGGCTTTCCTATTGTTGGTGACGATAAATATGGATCGGATGAGGTGCGTGCTCATTTTGCTCGTTTAGGCTTTAAGCGCATGTTTTTACATTCATCACGCTTACGTATGCAGCACCCCGTTACGGAGCAATGGCTAGAGCTAGAGGCTCCGTTGCCTGCGGCATGTGTACAGATTATTTCTACTTTGGAGAGTCAGTCTTGAAACAGTACGATGCAGTTATCTTTGATTGGGATGGCACCTTAATGGATTCCACGCACTCCATCATTGAGTCGATTCAGCTAGCGAGTGCTGATGTTGGCTTGCCTGTGCCGTCTACAATGCAAGCGAGTTGGATTATTGGTTTGTCATTAGAGACAGGGCTTTATAAAGCTGTGCCTGAGTTAACCGCAGAGCTGATGCCTGATTTTATTGAGCGCTATCGCCATCATTTTTTCCAGCGAGACAAATCCATAAAAATGTTTGATGGTGCGGTGCCTATGTTAGATGGATTGCGTCAACGGGCTATCCCTATCAGTGTGGCTACAGGTAAAAGTCGTGCTGGGCTGGATCGAGTATTAAGAGCAGTCGAATTAACGTCTTACTTTAATACCACTCGCTGTGCAGATGAGACGCAAAGCAAGCCTGATCCTCAAATGCTTCACGAGATTCTATGGGAATTGGATTTGCGCCCTGAGTCTGTATTGATGGTAGGGGATACTACGCATGATGTTCACATGGCGCATAATGTAGGTATGGATAGTTTGGCTGTAACGTATGGCGCCCATGACGTAGCGACACTAGAAAAATCAGAGCCTACTATCATCGTTGAATCTGTGCCTGAGATGCATGATTGGATTTTTAATCGGTTAAAAACGCAGTAGACCCGTATTTTTAGTTACCCAAGCCCTGCCTGATTTATTCGCGCAGGGCTTTTAATATGCCTATGGACTGAGCGTCTGGTACACCATCGTATCGGCTGGGTCTATAGTGCATCTGAAAAGCGGCAAATACGTTCTGGCTAGCTTTGTCCCACTGTCCATGCTGTGGTACATGGTAGCCTGCTTTTTGTAATAGCTGCTGGATTTCCAGAGTGCTGGGTAGGCCAAACTGTTCTAATTGTTGCTGATATGTTTGAGCTGCGCGTGTGTCATACCAGCGTCCTATGCCCGCAGCGGCGAGATCAGCCCAAGGGAATAATGGGCCTGGGTCAATTTTTCGCTGTGGCGCGATGTCGCTATGTCCGATGATGTTTGCTGGGGTTACTCGGTGGCGTTCAATAATATCTTGAAGAAGAGTGATGAGCAGTTGTGTTTGGGCTGGCTGGTAGGGGGCCCAGTCGCCATTTGCTAAGCGACCAGCATTGACAACTTCTATACCAATTGAGCTGGTGTTAAGGTCCACGTAATCACGCCACTGACTAACGCCCGCGTGCCATGCGCGCTTATTTTCATCGACAAATTGATAGAGCTTGGGTGGGCTCTCATCAGTAATGAGGTAATGACTACTGACGTTTTTTTGTGTTAGTACTTTGATAGAGGTTGCCGTGTCAGCCGAAGTGTAATGCAGCACAATATGGCGCACACGGCTGTTTTGCCCCTCGGATTGGATGCTGTTATGGACAGCATACTCTCCTATTTTAGGAGAGGAACTACAGGCGGCCAGCAGTCCACAAAGTATAAGACTGCCATAGAGAGTAAAAGAGTTACGCACTGGCTTGGAATAAAAATAGAGTCGGGTATTTATTTAGCTCAGGAGCCGTTTGATTGCGCCATTGGCTAACGCTGTGTGTACGAACCCATTCATCCGGTGTAGTTAATGATCTAGCCACACAAAGACGAGTGCTTGGGTCTAGTGTTTTTAATAAGGCATCAAACAGGGCTGGGTTTCGATAGGGGGTTTCAATAAAAATCTGTGATTGGCGCTGCTTTTTAGAATTGTGTTCCCACTGCTTTAGGGTGCGGCTTTGCTCATCAGCTTGTTTAGGAACATAGCCGTGAAAGCAAAAGTTTTGTCCATCCAAACCGCTCGCCATTAAGCCTAAGAGAATGGAAGAAGGACCTACATGGGGTTTGACGGTAAAACCCAAATCATGAGCTAAGGAAACCACCACGGCGCCAGGGTCTGCCACAGCAGGGCAACCTGCCTCGGAGACTAAGCCAATACCATGTTCAGCCTCAGGGCTTTGTAGCCATTGTTGGATCTGTTTTTTCGGCGTGCCATGCTTATCTAGTTGGTGAATGGTAATGTCTTGAAGAGGGCGTTCTGTACCCATCTGTTTTAAAAAGGCCCGAGCCGTTTTTGCGTTTTCAGCAATGAAAAATGAAAGCTGGCTAGCTTGTTGTTGAACGGCAGAGGGTAGCCAGACCTCATTGGCAGAGTCGCCAAGAGGTACGGGGATTAAGTGTAAGGTTTTAGACATGGTGATTAGATCACAATAGGAGAGGCTAAAGGATTGAGGCCAAATTGACGCAATAGGCGTGAGAGTTCTATCAGGGGTAGACCTATAATAGCGGTAGGGTCGTTTGACTCCATGGATTGCATTAAGGCGATCCCTAAACTTTCTGCTTTAGCGCTGCCAGCCGTATCGTAAGGCTTTTCAAATTGTAGATAGTTTTCTATTTCGGCATCGGATAAATCACGAAAATGGCAGGTGGTTAGTACATTTACGATTTCGTACTGTGTGTTTTGTGCCACGCATAAAGCCGTATGGAAAACCACTTTTTGACCTCGTAACTGACGCAATTGCGCATGGGCCTTCGCATGGTTTCCGGCTTTCCCAAGGCACAAAGAGCCCAATGCGGCCACCTGATCTGAACCAATTACAATGGCGTTAGGGTGCTGGCTGGCTACGGCCTTAGCCTTGCTAATGGCGAGCCGAGTTGCAAGCTCAGAAGGGGTTTCGTTTTCTAGAGGGGTTTCATCCACGTCCGGTGATTGCACCGAAAAAGGAAGCTGCAGGCGTTCAAGCAGATTTCGCCTATAAATCGAACCAGATGCCAGAATAAGACGCATGATTGCTTTGTAGTGTAAAATGAGTGAAGTGTTTGACTCGATTAGGGTCAACACGGTATTATCTCTCTTTTTCTTCGTTATTGGAAATACAAGCCTTGCAGCAAACACAATATCTTTTAGATACCGCCACGTTTACGCGTAACGGTCAGGTTTTTGCGGCACAAAGCCCGATTTCTCTATTTGATCGTGCTCTTGATGGCTTACCTGCTCAACAGGATCAAACCATTAATTGGTTCGTAACGGGCAGTTTAGACAACGCAGGTCAACGCTTTTTGACGATACACGTCGATGGATTTGTGGTGTTGACATGTCAGCGTTGTTTACGTGATTTTCACTATCATATTGATACCGAAAACACCGTTTTAGTCGTTGATAACGAACTCGATTTGGATATTGATGTTGATGATCCCGATGTGCCAGAGCGCATATTGGCTTCTATCCATTTAGATGCTCTAGAGCTCGTCGAAGACGAACTAATTCTTAGCTTGCCTTATGTACCGCGTCATGATCAGTGTCCTGATCTACCCGAAGCGTTACAGAACCAAGACGAAGAGGCCGAAGACGAAAAGCCCAATCCTTTTGCCGTCCTCAGCCAACTTAAAAAATCGTAATTTAATTTCTTTTCATTTACGGGGCTGGTCATTGTTGATCTGCTCTGTGCACAGGAGTCATCATGGCTGTTCAGCAAAACAAAAAGAGCCCATCTCGTCGTGGCATGCGTCGTTCACACGATGCGTTAACTGGTCCAGCAACTGCTATTGAGCCAACAACAGGCGAATTGCACTTGCGTCACCACATTAGCCCTAACGGTACATACCGTGGTCGTAAAGTGCTACAAACTAAAAACGACGATTAATTCATTTGATTATTCGTTAATTGCGCCGTAGCGTTTCTCATGTCTAAACAACCCATACGTATCGCCATCGACTGCATGGGCGGCGATGTAGGCTTGGCTGTAACCATTCCTGCCGCAGCTCAATTTGCTCAGCAATATACAGATGTTCGCTGTCTGCTGATTGGTGACGAGGCCGGGATAGCTCAGTATCTGCAGCAATATCCAGGTCCAAATCGTGATTGGTATCAAATAGTACATGCCTCAGAGGTCATCGCGATGGATGACTCCGTAGAGGTCGCTTTGCGGCGCAAAAAAAATTCTTCTATGCGCGTAGCTGCTCAGTCCGTTAAAGACGGCTTAGCTGATGCGTGTATATCTGCCGGTAATACAGGCGCATGGATGGCGATTTCGCGTTATGTGCTCAAAACCTTAGACGGCATTAGCCGCCCGGCAATTGCCACATCCATACCAAACCAAGTGGGTGGGGCAACGATTATGCTTGATTTAGGTGCTAACGTAGATTGTAGCGCCGAACATTTACTGCAGTTTGCCATCATGGGCTCTGCATTAGCTTCCATCGTTGATAAACATAAAAGTCCGACTATAGGGCTATTAAATATCGGCGAGGAGGTCATCAAAGGCAACGAGGTCGTCAAGCAAGCCTCCGAGCTACTACGTCATAGTGGTTTGAATTTTTACGGTAATGTAGAGGGTGACGACATCTGCAAAGGCACGGTCAACGTTATTGTTTGTGATGGCTTTGTAGGTAATGTAGTCTTAAAATCCCTAGAGGGTTTGGCCAAAATGGTCTCCTCCATGCTGCGCGAAGAATTCACCAGAAATAGCCTGTCGATGGCAGCCGGACTGATTGCCAAACCTGTGCTTAGTCGTCTAGGTCATCGGGTTGATAACCGACGTTACAATGGTGCCGCCTTACTAGGCTTACGTGGTATTGTTATTAAAAGTCACGGTTCAGCCGATGTGTATGGGTATGGCTACGCGCTACAACGCGCTCGTAATGCGGCTCGTAGTGGCTTATTAGCAGGTACAAATGCTGCTATTGATCAGCTACGCCACAACCTACCCAGCAGCAAGGGCAACGAGGCTCTATTAGACGTACATTCCGAGTCAGCGCAGTAGACGCGACTAGCAAAGGATTTCACTATGCTATATACCAAAATTATTGGTACAGGTGGGTATTTACCTCCTCGTATTGTTAGTAACGATGATTTGGCTGTTCAGTTAGCCGAGCAAGGCTTAGAAACCTCAGATCAGTGGATTACAGAGCGTACGGGGATTAGGCAGCGTCATATAGCCGATAAAGGGATGACTTCCAGTCAGCTGGGTACTCAGGCCGCTCGTCTTGCTTTGGCAGACGCAGGTATTGATGCCTCTGAGATTGATCTCATTATTGTTGCAACCTCGACTCCTGATCATATTTTTCCTAGTACTGCCTGTTTAATTCAGGATCAGTTAGGGATTTCTGGTGGCGCTGCATTTGATGTGCAGGCCGTCTGTAGTGGTTTTGTATATGCCTTAACGACAGCTGATGCCTTGATTAAATCCGGTATTGCAAATAACGCTTTAGTTATTGGTGCAGAGGTTTTTTCTTCTATTCTGGATTGGAAAGATCGTGGGACCTGCGTGTTGTTTGGTGATGGAGCTGGGGCTGTTGTGTTATCAAAGTCCTCTGAACCCGGTATTTTGGCTGCGCAACTGAATGCGGATGGCAGTCAGCATGGCATTTTGTGCACCGCAGGAAATGTCTCCTACGGAGAGGTTGTCGGTGACCCCTTTTTACGTATGGATGGCCAAGCGGTTTTTAAATTCGCGGTCAATGCTCTGACTAAATCAGCTCAAAATGTAACGGCTAAAGCTCAATTGGAACTCTCTGAAATTGATTGGATGGTACCGCATCAGGCCAATGTACGCATTATTAACTTCATTGGTCGAAAACTAGGGATGCCTACAGAGAAAGTTGTTGTGACCCTAGACAAGCATGCCAATACTTCTGCGGCTAGTGTTCCTTTGGCTCTTGATGCAGCGCGCAAAGATGGCCGCATTCAGGCTGGAAATGTGGTGCTAATGCAGGGCGTAGGTGGGGGCTTTGCTTGGGGCTCAGTCCTAGCGCGGATGTAATGGTTTTGTGTTAGGCTTGACGGCAACGACTTTCACTATCAATAAAAATCATGAAAATTGCATTTGTATTTCCCGGACAAGGTTCTCAAACAGTTGGTATGCTTGATGCGTGGGCTGATAGCCCTGTAGTTCAGCATGCCATAGGCGTAGCCAATCAAGCCCTAGGCCAAGACCTAGGGGCACTGATTGCTCAAGGCCCTGATACGGATTTAAATTTAACAACCAATACGCAGCCAGCCATGTTGCTTTCTGCTGTAGCCATGTTTAATGCATGGCTAGATGCGGGTGGGCCTATCCCTGGTTTAGTGGCTGGGCATAGCTTAGGCGAATACTCCGCATTGACTGCGGCAGGGGTGTTGGATTTATCGGATGCCGTTAAGTTGGTGCGCATTCGTGCTAACGCAATGCAAGACGCTGTGCCTGTGGGTGTAGGGGCGATGGCTGCTGTGTTGAACCTAGATGACGCACAAATTAAGGACGTATGTTCCTTGGCAGCCCAAGGTCAGGTGGTAGAGCCCGTCAACTTTAATGCGCCAGGGCAAATAGTGATTGCTGGCCACAAAGAGGCCGTGGAGCGGGCTTGCGAAATCGCAAAATCCGCAGGGGCGCGACGTGCTATGTTATTGCCAGTTTCTGCTCCCTTTCATTCCAGCTTATTACAGCCGGCTGCCCAGATTCTCGAGCATGCATTAGATCAAATTGAGCTTCACAGCCCACGTATTCCTATCTTGAATAACGTGGACGTAGAAATGCCAGTAGAGATTGATCTAATTAAATCGGCATTGGTACGCCAAGCCTGGCATCCAGTCCGCTGGGTAGAGACAATTCAAACAATGCGCGCCCAAGGTGTGACACATATTGTAGAATGTGGCCCAGGAAAAGTGCTTTCAGGATTAGTTAAGCGCATTGATAAAGAATTAACTGTTTTATCGATTACTGATCCTAGCTCATTGGAACAAACTCTTAACAGCTTGAAAAACTAATATGACTACTCCTTTAGCTGGAAAAATCGCTTTGGTTACTGGTGCTTCGCGTGGCTTAGGTCAGGCGATTGCATTGCAGTTGCAAGCCCTAGGTGCACAAGTCGTTGGTACGGCAACAACTGCCGAAGGTGCTGAGAAAATTACGGCTTACCTAGACAGTCCTACTAGCCGAGGTGTGCAGTTAGATGTCAATGATGACCAAGCGTGCGATGACTTAATTGTCCAGTTGTCTAAGGACGGTGGCCCACATATACTTGTCAACAACGCGGGTATTACTCGTGATGGTTTGGCAATGCGTCTTCGTGACGAGGACTTTGATGCGGTGATGGATACGAATCTACGCTCAGTCTTTCGTCTTAGCCGTGCCGTAATTCGTCCTATGATGAAAGCACGCTGGGGACGTATAATCAACATTAGCTCGGTGGTTGGATACAGTGGTAATGCCGGACAGGCTAACTACGCAGCAGCTAAAGCTGGCGTAGCGGGTATGTCTCGTGCATTGGCTCGTGAATTAGGCAGTCGCAACATTACAGTGAATTGTGTAGCTCCAGGGTTTATTGATACGGATATGACTCGTGCTTTATCCGAAGAGCAAACGCAGGCTTTACTGACCCAAATCCCTTTAGGTCGATTAGGTCAAAGCCAAGACATTGCTAATGCTGTAGCCTTCTTAGCAGGGCCGCAGGCTGATTACATTACAGGTACCACATTGCATGTCAATGGTGGCATGTACATGTAAAAGGCTTGGCTAAAAGCTGATCTAAGGTTAAATTATCCACTTAACTTAATTTTTTAAGGGGCGTATCAGTTAGCCTTTGCTTGCAAAGCACAACCGATATTGCCGTTTTTTGTCATAGCCGGCACCCTTTTTTATTTGTTTGGCTATAGTTTGTGGGAATTAATCCCCAATTTGGAGAATCTGCATGGAAAGCATCGAACAGCGCGTCAAGAAGATCGTCGCTGAACAACTTGGCGTAAACGAAGCCGAGATCAAGAACGAATCTTCTTTTCTTGACGACCTCGGTGCCGACTCGCTCGACATGGTCGAGCTCGTGATGGCGCTCGAAGACGAATTCGAAACCGAAATCCCAGACGAAGAAGCTGAGAAAATCACGACGGTTCAGCAAGCTGTTAACTACATCAACGCTAACAGCGAGCAGTAATTTCAAACCTGGGTGTGGGCAAGTCTTGTATTTACTTGACTTGTCCCTTAGCTCAAGGCGGTTTACAGAGAATGATGCGATTGTCTCTACCTTGCTATATAGGTGTCACGTTGGGTCATTCGCTACGAACCGCTTTTTTTGTATTTAGGAGTCATCCGTGAAACGACGTGTCGTAATTACCGGTCTAGGTATTGTTTCCCCTGTAGGTAACGATATCACTACCGCATGGGATAACATCGTTAATGGGCGTTCAGGTATCGGGCGTATTACGCATTTCGATCCCTCGGCTCTCACTGCCCAAATTGCGGGTGAGGTTAAAGATTTTGATGTCACGAAGTACATCTCAGCCAAAGAAACCAAACAAATGGATACTTTTATCCATTATGGGATTGCGGCAGGTGTGCAGGCGTGGCAGGACGCTGGCCTAGAAATCACCGAAGACAATGCTGATCGCGTAGGCGTCATTGTTGGCTCCGGTATTGGCGGTTTACCTCGTATCGAGGCCACACAATCCGATTACCTCGAACGTGGCCCACGCCGTATTTCCCCTTTCTTTGTGCCCGGTTCTTTAGTGAACCTAGTATCCGGTCAGCTCTCTATCATGTTGGGCTTAAAAGGGCCTAGCTATGCGGTGGTATCTGCATGTACCACTGGCCTACACTCCATCGGTGATGCGGCTCGACTTATCGAGTACGGCGATGCTGACGTGATGGTAGCAGGTGGTGCCGAAGCAACCATCTCTCCTTTAGGGATTGGTGGTTTTGCTGCTATGCGTGCTTTATCCACTCGCAATGACGATCCAACTACTGCATCCCGTCCTTGGGATATTGACCGTGACGGCTTCGTCATGGGAGAGGGTGCAGGGGTTTTAGTACTCGAAGAATACGAACACGCTAAAAAACGTGGCGCTCGTATTTACGGAGAGTTTGTAGGTTATGGAATGAGCTCTGACGCTCATCACATTACTACACCTGATAGTGATGGTCCTCGTCGCGGTATGCTTAATGCATTACGTAACGGTGGCATCAACCCAACCGAAATTGATTACATTAATGCGCATGGTACGTCCACGCCTTTAGGTGATATCAACGAAACAGAGTCAATTAAATTGGCTTTGGGTGATCATGCTAGAAAGGTAGTAGTGAACTCAACCAAATCGATGACAGGGCACTTATTAGGTGCGGCTGGTGGTATCGAGGCTGTGTTTACAACCTTAGCGTTATACAATCAAATTTCACCGCCCACGATTAACATTATTAACCAAGACCCAGCATGTGACTTGGATTACAGTGCAAATCAGGCCCGTGATTTAAAAATTGATGTTGCTATGTCCAACTCTTTTGGATTTGGTGGCACCAATGGCACGATGGTATTAAGACGCTTGTCTTAAACTATGCTAAATAATGCCCAACATTGGCACTCACGTACACCGTTACGTGTGTGCATGTTGGGCTTATTGTTTTTTGTCTTAGTTATCGCCTTACTTGGTTTGTTGTGGCATAACTGGGGTTATTCTCTGTGGCTGTTTGCTCCCATTGCAATGGGACTGTTGGCGGCATTGGTATATACACTATGGCATCAGCCCATCAGCACTTTGTCTTTTGATGAACAGCATGGGTTTGGTTTATCATCGTCTCTGGTGACGGGGCCCATTCGTATTTATCATGTTTGGTACAGCCCCTTTGCCATTAGTCTAAGTCTTGATGATGGTATAAAAAAACAGCAATTGGTATTTTGGCGCTGGGCATTATGTCCCGTAGCCTGGAGGCAGTTACATATTCATTTGTTACGTTATCAGCTTCAATATCAATTTGCAGATTCTAAAGGTACGTAATGAGTCATGACGTAGACCTGGATTTGGTACGCCAAGTACAACAAGGCAATAAGCGTGCTTTTGATCTTTTAGTCTTAAAGTATCAGCGGCGTATTATGCGTTTGTTGGCTCGTATGATCAATGACCCAGCCGAGGTCGAAGACGTAGCCCAAGAAACCTTCATAAAAGCATATCGCGCTCTACCTCAATTCAGAGGTGACAGTCAGTTTTATACTTGGCTTTACCGTATCGCCATCAATTCAGCTCGTAATTGGCAGGCCGCTCGGCATCGTCGTCCTTTGTTGATGAATGAGTATGAAAATGAAGACGGTGAAACTTTTAGCCCGGCGGACACTCTAACTGATATCAACACCCCTGAGTCCGAACTTGTCAGTCGGCAGGTTGCCGATGCCGTAAAAGCAGCGATTGATGCTTTACCTGCAGATTTACGTAATGCGATTTTGCTACGAGAAATCGAGGGCCTAAGTTACGAGGAGATTGCTGAGACCATGGATTGCCCCATTGGCACGGTACGCTCTCGCATCTTCAGAGCACGAGAGGCGATTGCAGAGCAATTGCGTCAGGTACGAGAAAGTAGCAGTTAAGGAACCCACTACTATGCAAGCTAAAAAAACCAATATGGCTGATGATATGCAAAGCCTAAGTCTCGAAGAGTCCATCTCTCTTTGGATAGATAATGAACAGGGTATGGATGCCGATCAGCTTGATACTCCGTATGGTCGTCAATTGTGGGATAACTACCACCTGATTGGTGATGTGTTGCGTAGCGATGATCTGGCTATAGAGCCATCGGATTTGTTTTATGCTCGTCTCGCTAAGGCGATTGATGAGGAGCCTGTGGTATTTGCCCCAAACTCCTTAAAAGCACAGGCATGGCGGCGTTGGCTTGTTCCTTCTGCAGCGATTAGTGCTGCCTTATTAGCCACTCTTTGGTTTGTGCAACCAGAGCCTATTGACGAGGTATCTCCCGTGTTGGCAAGTGCTGATGAGTTATGGATGGACTACATTGATGCTCATCGATCCTTAACAGGGGGTGGCTTAGCTAGCTATGCCTCTTATTCAGTAGGTAATTAATTATGTTGGCTTTTTGTAGATCGCTGTGTTGGTCTCTAAGCCTGAGTTTAGTTGGTTACTCAGGTGTTTCTTATGCCGAGTCGTCCTCGACTCCATTGACAGAGATGCTGCAGCAGGTTCAGCAAGCCGCTAGACAGTTAGACTACTCGGGGGTACTGAGTTACAGCAGCGATGCGGGTGTGCAGTCCATGCGCTTGGTTCATGTGGTTGATGGCAAAGGTGAGCATGAACGTTTAGAAATCCTTGATGGTTTAGCCCGAGAATTCATTCGTATGAATGATGTGACGCAATGCCTGATTCCTGAACAAAAAATAGTGATCCAAGAAAAAACCAGAGATGACCGTTTTCCTGCATTTCTGACGGGTGATGTGACTCATTTAGACAAATACTATGCCTTTGAGCAAGGCCCTACGCAACGAGTCGGAGGCCGTCAGTGTCAACAATACACTTTGATGCCACGAGACAGCTGGCGTTATGGCTACGATTTATGCGTAGATGTGGATCAGCATTTATTATTAAAGCTGCAAACACTGTCATTGCAACCAGAGATTAAAGTGCTTAATCAGGTGGCGTTTGCAAATGTAGCCATTGGGCAAAATGTAGAGGTGGATGCACTAAAGACCTCTTGGAAGTACAATGACTGGAAGGTCATTGCTGCTCACATGGAGCAAACCGATTTGGCAGCACAAGGCTGGCGCATTCCTTATCCTGTTGGGTTTAATTCAGTAACTGAAATTACTCGATTTATACGCACAGAGCGTCAAGTCGCCCAACTGGTCTTATCTGATGGATTAGCCTCGATTTCTATTTTTATAGAACCAGTTGATAGTTTTAGTCAGCGTCTTAAAGCGGACCCAGGCTCTAAAAAAGGCAGTATTCATCTCTATCGTAAACGAATTGGTGATTTTTGGTTAACTGCCACTGGTGAAGTTCCCCTAGAGACCCTACATTATTTGGGTAACAACACAGAATTTGTTCCTGTTGCTAGATAAAAACAACCTACGGAGTCCATTTTATGCAAACTCGTACTAAACGAATTCGTCACACTGTTAGTAGCCTGTATTTGGCGGTGATGCTTGGCTTAGGTCTAGGTAGTCACACAGCAATGGCTCAAGATGCGACGCCAGCCCCTGCAGTAGTATTACCTGATTTTAGTCAGATTGTAGAAAAAACAGAAAAGTCAGTGGTGAATATCCGAACAACTGAGTCGGTACCTGTACGTCCAACAATAGGTGGGCGAGGCGACCCGAATGACTTATTTCGTTGGTTTTTTGGACCTGACTTTATGCCTCCTGGACCGAACGGAAACCCGCATCGTGGCAATGCACCTTCTCAGGACGAAGAGCGGGTAGTGCCCAGAGGGGTTGGCTCAGGATTTATTATTTCAGCTGATGGTTATATTTTAACTAACAATCATGTGATTACTGAGGCCAAAGATATTTTTGTCACTTTGGTAGATGGTAAAGAATACAAAGCGAAGGTAATAGGCGCAGACGAGCGCACGGACGTCGCCTTGATTAAAGTAGAGGCCACAGATTTGCCTCCTTTGACTATAGGTAACCCTGCGGACCTAAAAAAAGGACAGTGGGTCATGGCGATCGGCTCTCCTTTTGGTTTGGACTCCACCGTAACCGTAGGGATTGTTAGTGCCATCAATCGCGATACAGGTGACTACTTACCTTTTATCCAAACAGATGTGGCCGTGAATCCGGGCAATTCAGGCGGTCCTTTGTTAAACTTGTCGGGTCAGGTCGTTGGGGTTAACTCACAGATCGTATCTCGCAGTGGTGGCTTTATGGGGATTTCCCTTGCTATCCCTATTGATGAGGCGATGAATGTGGTGGATCAGCTTAAAGCCCACGGCAAGGTGACTCGCGGTAGAATAGGTGTACAAATCACCGATGTCAGCGAAGAGGTTGCGTTAGCTCTGGGCTTATCTGATAGCAAAGGGGCGCTAGTTAGTAACACAGAAGACGGTGGTCCGGCAGCAAAGGCGGGCATACGTAATGGGGATGTAATCTTAAGCTTTGATGGTAAAGCCATTAAGCAAATGAGTGATCTCCCCCGTATAGTGGGCTCAGTCAAACCAGGTGAAAAGGTCGATGTAGAGGTATGGCGTAAAGGTAAAACACTAACGCTAAAAACAGAGGTTGGTGAATTAACCACGGGTACAGCAACTGAGACCCCTACCGAAATCGCCGTTGACACGGATCGTCTTGGCCTACAGGTAGAGCCTTTAGCTGCTGCTGACTTAGCGCGCTTGGATGTAAAGAGTGGGGTAAAAGTCACACGTGCAGACAAACCAGCGACGAATGCAGGGATTACCGATGGTGATATTATCTTGCAGATCAATAATCACGACGATTTAGATATAAATAGTTATCAGCGCATAGTAAAATCCCTTTCAGCAGGGAAAAATGCCGCACTTTTAGTAGTGCGAGGTAACAACGCCCAATGGGTATTGGTCAAACCAACCAAGTAACCCTTTAAAAAAGGCTAAACTATACAGCCAAGCAGGGGCGCCCTGAGCGCCCCTTTTTTGTATTGATTGGCTGACTCCGACTAACAGGTTGTTTTATTATTTGGGTCTATGGATCTTATCCGCAACTTTTCTATTATTGCTCATATTGACCACGGTAAATCTACCTTGGCTGATCGTTTAATTCAACGCTGTGGCGGTCTGGATGACCGGGAAATGTCCACACAGGTGTTGGACTCGATGGATATTGAGCGAGAGCGTGGCATTACCATTAAGGCGCAGACAGCAGCGCTAAAATACAAAGCCAAAAACGGCAAAGAATACCGTTTAAACTTAATTGACACCCCCGGGCACGTGGACTTTTCCTACGAGGTTAGCCGTTCCCTGCAGGCGTGTGAGGGTGCTTTGCTTGTCGTGGATGCCTCCCAAGGGGTAGAGGCGCAGACCGTTGCCACATGTTATACCGCCCTAGAGCAAGATCTTGAGGTCATTCCCGTATTAAATAAGATTGACCTACCTTCCGCAGATCCTGATGCAGCTCGTCAAGAAATCGAAGACGTGATTGGGATTGATGCCTCAGAGGCTATTCCTGCTAGTGCTAAAACCGGCCAAGGGATTGACGATATTCTTGAGGCAATAGTGGCGCATATTCCCGCCCCTGTAGGTACAGTAGACGCGCCTCTTCAAGCCTTAATTATTGACTCTTGGTTCGATAATTACGTTGGGGTGGTGATGTTAGTTCGCATCATGAATGGTGTATTAAAGCATCGCGACAAAATTCAGATGATGGCTAACGGCTCAAACCATATCTGCGAACAAATAGGGATGTTTACACCCAAAGCAACCCCTGTGGACCAGTTGTCAGCAGGAGAGGTTGGTTTTGTGGTGACCGGAATTAAAGAGCTAGAGCAGGCTAAAGTTGGCGATACGATTACGCACAGCGGTAATAAGGCTGCGCCTTTACCGTTACCCGGCTTTAAAGAGGTTAAGCCACAAGTCTTTGCTGGTGTATATCCAGTTGAAAGCAGCGAATACGATCAGCTTCGTGACTCTTTAGAAAAGCTTAAATTAAATGATGCGTCATTGATGTTTGAGCCCGAGGTTTCACAAGCCTTAGGATTTGGTTTTCGCTGTGGCTTCTTAGGTCTATTGCATTTGGAAATCGTTCAAGAGCGCCTAGAGCGTGAGTTCGATATGGACATCATTACTACGGCCCCATCGGTGGTGTACGAAGTACATCGCAATGATGGTGAGGTGCTGATGATTGATAGTCCTTCCCGTATTCCAGAGGTAGGACAGATTGCCGAGATTCGTGAGCCTATTGTTCAAGTGACGTTATTGATGCCTCAGGATTATGTGGGGCCTGTGATGACACTCTGTAACCAAAAACGGGGTGCTCAGATCAATATGACGTATTTAGGCCGTCAAGTTAGTTTGGTCTATGAAATTCCGCTTGCTGAGATTGTTTTAGACTTTTTCGATAAATTGAAATCCGTATCACGTGGTTATGCGTCTATGGACTATGAGTTTATTGAATATCGTGCCGCAGATGTCGTTAAAGTGGATCTCTTGATTAACGGAGATCGAGTTGATGCCCTTTCCATGATTGTGCACCGTCAAAATGCACGTTATCGCGGTCGAGAGGTGGTGTCTAAAATGCGCGGTATTATCCCGCGTCAAATGTTTGATATTGCGATTCAGGCTGCTATCGGAGCCGAGGTTATTGCTCGCGAAAACGTAAAAGCCCTACGTAAAAACGTATTGGCTAAGTGTTATGGTGGTGATATTTCTCGCAAGAAAAAACTGATTGAGAAACAAAAAGAAGGTAAAAAACGCATGAAGCAAGTGGGGAACGTTGAAATTCCTCAAGAAGCTTTCTTGGCGATTTTACAAGTCGAAGACAAATAACAAACGGTGCCGCATATGCGTTGGGACTTCTCCCTGATTTTATTTATTTTGTTGGTGATTACGGGAATCATCTGGTTTTGGGATCGTTATGCGTTAGCGACTAAACGTCGTCAACGAGCTGATGAGGCCGCCGCTAGTGTGCCGCATGTTCCAGGACTAAACCCACAACAGCAACAAGAGCTCAAGGATGAGGCCCGCGCTAAAGCGGGGTTAATGCCGTGGTGGGTAGAGTACGGGGTGAGTTTTTTCCCCGTTATCCTCTTTGTATTTGTTCTGCGTTCATTTATCTTTGAGCCGTTTAGGATTCCCTCCGGATCTATGTTGCCTACCTTACAAAATGGCGACTTTATTTTGGTGAATAAGTTTCAATACGGTGTTCGTATCCCTGTTATCAACAAAAAACTGATTCCTTTAGGTAGCCCTAAAGCAGGTGATGTTTTGGTTTTTAAATATCCTGTTGAACCAGGTATTGATTATATTAAACGGGTTGTTGGGGTCGCTGGGGATACGATTCGCTACGAGGGCAAGCAGCTTTATATTAATGATAAGCGCATTGATTTAGCCCCTAGTGGTCAATATTTTGAACCTGATCGACATAGTTATGTGTCTCAGTTCACAGAGCAACTCGGTGCAGAGCCACACGAGATCTTATTAAATACCCAACAAAATCATGAGTACATGCCGATTGTGCGCTATCCGCATCTAGACAAGTGTGAATATGCACGTCAAGCTATGCGTTGTGTGGTGCCAGATGGCCATTATTTTGTGATGGGTGATAACCGCGATAACAGCTTAGATAGCCGTTATTGGGGTTTTGTACCAGATGAAAATGTAGTGGGTCGCGCGTTTTTTATTTGGATGAATTTTAGCGAACCCGGTCGCATAGGACGTTTCCACTAATGGCAGCACGGCTTACTCGTTTACAAGACGCCATCGATTACCAGTTTCAAAATACTGCTCTGCTAGAGCAAGCAGTTACACACCGCAGTCATAATGCAAAACACAATGAGCGCTTAGAGTTTCTAGGTGACTCAGTGCTGAACTTTATCGTGGCTTCGTTACTGTACAAACAGTTTGAGCGCATTGACGAAGGGGACTTATCCCGTTTGCGTGCTAACTTGGTTAAACAATCCACCTTGGCAGAGATAGCTCAACAGCTTGATTTGTCAGATTACTTACGTTTGGGCGAGGGTGAATTAAAAAGTGGCGGATTTAGACGCCCTTCTATTTTATCTGATGCACTAGAGGCCGTCTTTGGCGCGGTCTACTTAGATGGCGGTTTTGAGGCAGCCTCGTATGTGGTGAGTCGCCAATATGAGCCTATTTTATTGACGGTAGATCCTAAAACCTTAGGCAAAGATCCTAAAACCTTGCTGCAAGAAATGCTACAAGGACGTCGTTTGGATTTACCTTTGTACTTAGTTGTTGCTACGCACGGTGCGGCACATAGTCAGGTGTTTGATGTGGAATGCCGCATTGATAAGCTTGATATTGTGGTGCAGGCTAACGGCAGTAGCCGTAGGGCCGCAGAGCAAGCCGCTGCACTACAAGCGATTGAGCTCATCGAGGCGATTGAGCCGACTAAAACAAGTCGTGTTGCGCGTCGTCCTCGTCATTAATTTTATTCAGGATACTCAATGAGTTTTGATTCTGATTTTCGCTGCGGTTTTGTGACCGTAGTAGGACGCCCCAATGTGGGCAAGTCCACGTTAGCTAATGCGTTAATAGGCGCTAAAATTTCTATTGTGTCACGCAAGGCACAAACCACTCGTCACCGCATTAATAGTGTATTAACACGCGAAAAAGAACAGTTCGTTTTTGTTGATACGCCTGGGTTTCAGACTCGTCATGGTGGTTTAATGAATCGCATGATGAATCGTGTAGTGACCCAGTCTCTTACCGATGTAGATGTGGTATTGCATGTGGTAGAAGCAGGAAAGTGGAATACGGGAGATGAGCAGTTAATTCCACTTTTTCCTAAAGATGCCGCCGTATTGCTGGTGGTAAATAAGGTCGATTTATTTAAAAATAAAGCAGATCTATTGCCCTATATTGCTCAGGTTGCGACTAAGTACGATTATGCAGCTGTGCTCCCTGTTAGTGCTCAACGAGGTGTTCAGTTAGAGACCTTATTAGATGAAATCGCCAGACATTTACCTTTAAATGAGCCTATGTTTGAAGAGGATACGATCACAGATCGTTCTATGCGGTTTATTGCTTCTGAGCTATTACGTGAAAAGATTTTCCGTTTGGTCGGTGACGAATTACCTTATGGCTGTGCCGTCATGATAGAACAGTGGGATGAGAATCCGACGGGTGCTCGTATTGCTGCCTGTGTACTTGTAGAGCGTGAAGGCCATCGCCCTATATTGCTTGGTGCAAATGGAATGCACATGAAACGTATTGCAACAGAGGCGCGTCAGGACATTCAGAACTTACTTGAAAAACCCGTGTTTTTAGATGTATATGTCAAAGTGCGTAAAGGGTGGACTGAACGCGAGGCTACCTTGCGCGAATTAGGGCATGAGTAATAAGCGTCAACGGGTCTCAGAGGCGGCGAGCTATTTACTGCACTCAACAGCGTGGAAAGAAAGTTCGTTAATCACACAGATGTTTACTCGAGACCATGGCATTGTTGCTTTGGTAGCAAAGGGCGCAAAGCGCCCTTATTCTGCTTTAAAACCCGTCCTACTTAACTTCCAACCCTTATTGTTGTCTTGGTCAGGAGCGAATGAAGTTAAGACCCTAACCCGCGCCGAATTAGCTGGTTTGCATCCTTTATCAGGTCGAGCCTTGATGTCGGCCTGGTATATGAACGAGTTAATACTACGGTTATTACCGCGTGAGGACCCGCACCCAGAGCTATTTGATCAATATAAAATTGCGCTAAATGCGTTAGTGCAGGGTAGTCAACGTGCCGCACTGACTTTACGTCAATTTGAATGGCTTTTACTTCAAGAAACGGGTTATGGGTTGGATGAGTCAGCGCCTGACTTTTCAGATCACGTAGATGAGCCTAGACTACGGCAACAGTTGCGGCATCGAATTGATTATTTGTTAGGTCGACCTTTACGTACACGTCATGTACTTATGGAACTCATGGAGCTACAAGAACATGCTAGAGCCTGAAAATAAACAACCTGAGGTTGTGGTTTTAGATGCTTGCATCCTGATTTCTAATGTTTTGCGTTTTATTTGTTTGTCTCTAGCTGAAAAAGGGTATTTTCAACCCGCTTGGAGTCCAATTATTCGAGACGAGTGGTTGAGAAATGCGTCTCGTCTATGGGGGGTAGAGCGCTCTCAGTTAGAGTTAGATTGGACTCAGTGGGATACGCAGTTTCCGTTGGCTGATCAAGGTATCATTCATAATTGGAAAGAGGGGTTAACGTACAGTGATCCTAAGGATTGGCATGTGATTGCCGCAGCTAGAGCAGCGCAGGCACGTTTTACATCACAAACTGTACGCATATTAACGCGTAACAGTAAAGATTTTAATCGCAGTGAATTGCGACGTTTTGGCTTGGATAGGTATGAGCCGGATTTGTTTTTCTGTTCATTGTGGCCGATTGCACAACAGGATTTATGCGTCATCCTAGAGCAAATGCCTGTGGCAGTAACGGCTCCTGATAAAGAACCTTTATCTGTGTTAGAGCTATTAAAGCGTGAGCGACTCTTTCATTTCGGTAAACACTATCGGTTGGCTATGCAGAACTAGTCTTGCTGGCTAGCTCTTTTTATATGGCGGAATCAGTATGAAACAAGGTATTGCCTTTTCGGTCGGTGCCTCTTTTTTATTTGCTGTTATTTATTATTTTGCCGCTATATTAGACCCTCTATCTGGCGGTGAGATTTTTGCTTGGCGTATTGTATTAGGTTTGCCCGCCTTAGCGGTTGTTATCACTAAAATTAAACGCTGGGACGAAGTAAAAGCCATTTTCTTACGACTAGTAACTGACTTTCGTTTTTTTCTTTTATTGGCGCTAAGTGCCTTCTTATTCGGTACACAGACGTGGTTATTTGTCTGGGCGCCAGTGCATCAAAAAGCATTGGATGTATCGCTGGGCTATTTTTTATTGCCCTTAGTGATGGTGTTGATTGGGCGTGTGTTCTACCAAGAGAAACTTAGCTGGGTACAGTGGGTCGCTGTTGCTTTTGCGGCAGCAGGGGTATTGCATGAGTTTTGGCGTGTGTATTCTTTTTCATGGGCTACGGCTTTAGTTGCTTTTGGTTATCCGCCTTATTTTATGTTGCGTCGCTATTTACGTATTGGTGCGTTGCCCTCATTGTGGTTTGATTTTAGCTTTTTATTATTACCCGCCTTGTATGTGCTATATACCCAAGACATCGGTTTAGTTGCGCGCTTTATGGATACGCCGCGTTTTTTTTGGCAAGTGCCTTTATTTGGCTTGATTAGTTCTGTGGCGTTGGTGGGCTATTTAAGTGCGAGTCGCTTATTACCTCTAGGGGTATTTGGTTTGCTAGGCTATGTAGAGCCGATGTTGCTATTTTGGGTGGCCTTCTTATTATTAGGTGAGCCCATAGCTTCTCAGGAATGGTGGACATATATTCCGATCTGGATAGCTGTCGCGTTGATTGCCAGTGAGGGGATATGGAAACTCGTATATGATTGGCGTTTGGGTAAATTAAAATAAAAAAAAACGCAGTCAGCATTTTGCTTGACTGCGTTTTTGTATGGTTGGCATGCGAATTAGTCGCGATCGCCCCCTAATACACCTAATAACATCAATAAATTGCTAAAGATATTGTAGAGGCTTAGGTAAACGGATAGCGTTGCGGAAATGTAATTGGTTTCGCCGCCATTAATGATGCGTTGTAGGTCTACCAACAAAAAGGCAGAGAAAATGGCGATGGCCATGACGGAAATCGTCAGCATCAGCGCTGGTAGTTGCAAAAAGATATTAGCCAGTGATGCCACAATAAGAATAACAGCACCAATGAACAGAAATTTTTGCATTCCACTGAAATCGCGCTTAGTGGTGCTGGCAATGGTTGCCATCGTACCAAATACAGCAGCAGTGCCACCAAAAGCCAGCATAATCAGCTGAGCCCCATTCCCCATCCCCAACACAAAGCCCAACATGCGAGAGAGCATGACACCCATAAAAAAGGTAAAGGCTAATAATAGGGCTACGCCTACAGAGCTATTTTTATTACGCTCAATTAAGAACATCAAACCAAAAGCACCAGCTAAAAACAAGATTGCACTAAAGCCAGGGCTAGAGCCCATAAGGCTATTAATACCAGTTTGTAAGCCTACCCATGCCCCAATTACAGTAGGGATCAAAGAGACGGCTAAAAGTAGATACGTATTGCGTAATACTCGATTGCGGGCCAATGCGGATTGAGCATTACCTGCATACGAGGGCATATTTTGATGAGAGTTATCCATCTTAATTCCTTTGAAGCATGATTAATTGGTTTAAGAATAGCTGACTATTAGCTGACAGATCAAGCATTCAGAGTAAAAGAGGTGTGTAATTAGGCTAAGTTGTGGCTATGAAGCGCATACCCGTGTTGCTGATAATGGCGCCAGCGCTGTCTGGCAAAACTCTTATCGCTTTCTTGGTTAGAGACGATCTCTAAAATACGAGTAAAAGAACTAGGTAGAGGAGGGCCTTGCTGATCTAGGTTAATGAGCCAGGCTTCTGGATACACAGGGGTCGTGAGAGCGTCAGCGTGTTGGCAAAGTAAAATAGGCGTTTGATTGGCTAGTGGGTCTTCGACCATCACATGTGGAATATAGGCTGTAGGCTCAAAGCCCCAAAGCATACGATCTAGGCGTAGTAATTCTCTGGAGTCTGACTGATAAATGATGAGTTTGCGCCCAGCTAAATAGTGTTTGCGCACCACATCACAGGTAGTGCGCAAACGGTTGGGCGCGCCGAAGGCAAAATCGACGCGTACAGACATATTACTCAGCGCATTGATTGATCAAGTACTGAACGAGAACTGGAACTGGACGACCCGTAGCGCCTTTGTTTGCGCCGCTGTTCCAGGCTGTGCCAGCTACATCTAAATGAGCCCAAGGGTACTTTTCAGTAAAGCGAGCTAAGAAGCAAGCCGCAGTGATAGAGCCTGCACCTGGGCTACCAATGTTGGCGATATCCGCAAAGTTAGATTTAAGCTTAGCTTGATATTCGTCAGTGATAGGCAATTGCCATACGCCGTCATTGGTCTGTTGACTGGCTTCTTTGACCTGCTCTGCTAAGGCATCGTTGTTACTAAATAAACCGCTATTGATGTCACCAAGAGCAACGATACATGCGCCTGTTAAGGTGGCGATATTGATCACCGCCGCAGGGTTAAATCGTTCTACATAAGTGAGAGCGTCACACAAAACAAGGCGACCCTCAGCATCTGTATTTAAAATCTCAATGGTTTTACCTGCCATAGAGGTAACGACATCACCGGGTTTATTGGCTTTGCCGCTAGGCATGTTTTCGCATGAGGCGATAACACCGATGATTTCACGATTTAGATTGAGTTCAGCGACTGCACGCATAGCACCCAGTACGCTGGCAGCACCGCCCATATCGTACTTCATCTCATCCATGTTGGCAGCGGGCTTTAAGGAAATACCACCGGCATCAAAGGTTAAGCCTTTACCGACAAGAACTAAAGGGGCTTCGTCAGAAGCTTGAGCAGGGCTGTGTTTGATGATAATAAAGACAGGCGGTTCTTCAGAGCCTTTAGCAACGGATAGGAAGGAGCCCATTTTGAGCGCTTCAATCTGCTTGCGTTCAAGAATTTCGACTTTTAATGAATCGAACTCTTCGCCGAGTTTTTTAGCAGCCTGAGCGAGATAAGTTGGGGTACACACGTTAGGCGGTAAATCGGCCAATAAGCGAGTAAAATTAACGCCGTCAGCGATGGCTTTACCATGTGTGAGCCCTGTTTGGGTTTCAGCCGTTAAGGTTGGCGCTGACCACACAGCAAATTTTTCGATGCTTTTGTCTTCATTTTTTTTGCTTAAGGTCGCATCGTAAGCGTAATTGGCATAACCTACGGCTTGAGCAGCGGCACGGGCTCGATCAGCGACGGTATTTTGTGCTACGTCTATACTAGCTAATGTTGATACCGCCTCAGTGATGGAGGCCGATTTGCAGTACGATGCAAACACAGACTCTGCAGCTGCATGAGCCTTTGCATTGTATTTGGCTTTTTCGCCTAGACCAATTAATACAATGCGCTGAGCTGCCACACCATCTAGGTGACGTAATACGAGATGGGTTTTAGCATCTGCTTTGAACTCGGCTTCAAGCACAGCACGGATGGCCCCATTGCTCGCTTGATCGATTTGTTGCGCGGCGTCGCTTAGTTCTTGATTTTTAAATACGCCAACGCTCAAGGCTTGAGTTTGGATTTTGGCTAAATCAGTTGTACTTTGTGTGCTAAATTCCATAATTGTTCCTTTAAAAATTGGCTCCATGCCAATGTACCTATCTATTGTCGCATATATGTCTTTATTTAAACGCGCCGTTGTATCTGAAATTCTAAGCCATGCGGGTGTGGTGTTGTCTACACTGCTGATTGTATGGCTAAGTGTGTTATTGGTTCGTTTATTAGGCGAGGCAGCAGGAGGTAGTATTGGAGCCGAGGTCGTATTTAGTTTAGCCGTATTTTCGAGTATCACGGCCCTACCGGTTATTTTAACGGTTTCACTATTTATTGCCGTATTAAGCACGGTGACACGCAGTTTCAGAGAGTCCGAGATGGTGGTGTGGTTTACCAGCGGTCTTTCTCTCAAAGATTGGATTACACCTATTTTGCGCTGTGCTGTGCCAGTGGCAATATTGATCGCTCTATTAACACTGTATGCTTCGCCTTGGGCTTATAGACAGATGTCCGAGTACCGTCAGCGTTTTGAGTTACGCTCTGATCTAAGCAAGGTCACGGTAGGTCAATTTATTGAGACCGAGGACGGTAATCGTGTCTTTTTCACTGAGTCCCCCGAACAAACCGAGGACGATTTAGGCAAGGTTGTGGCTAGGGTGATTGATGAGGAGGGCTGGGTCAATGTGATTACGGCAAACAGTGCACACATTGAAACTGCTGATAACGGAGACCGATTTCTCGTTTTAAAACAAGGTCAACGTTATGATGTATTACCCGGTGCTCCGCAATTACGTCTAGCGTATTTTGATAGTTATGGGGTTCGATTAGAAAGTAAAGACGATCAAAGCAGCCCAGAAAATATACGGGCAAAAGCAGAGCAACACATTAAAGGTAGACCTACGACTCAGTTGTTGACCGATCAGACGGCAAAATCTTGGGCGCAGATAATGTGGCGTTTAGCTTTACCTTTAGCGGTTATTAATCTGTGTTTATTGGCGATTCCTTTAGGCGCAGTCAATCCACGTTTAGGTAAGTCAGGTGATGTGATGCTGGCCGGTTTGATTGGGTTACTTTATATGAACCTAATAAATCTTTCCCGTGGTTGGATTGCAAACGAGAGCCTGCCATTTGAAATTGGGGTGTGGATGGTCCACGCTTTGTTTGCGCTGTTAATGATCGTGATGTTCTGGCAACGGTTACGGGTTAAAGCTCCAAAAAATAGAGATAATAGTTAAGTAAAAATACGGTTAAGCATATAACTAAAGGGAATAATATAAGCTATCTATATTCTATATAATAAGATCATAACTTTGGGGCTTATCATATGAATTTACAGCAATTTCGTTTCGTACGAGAAACCATTCGTCAAAACTACAATCTAACGGATGCAGCTCGTGCCTTATATACCTCACAACCTGGGGTATCTAAAGCGATTATTGAGCTCGAGGACGAGCTAGGTATTAAAATTTTTGAACGTCACGGTAAACGCCTAAAAGGACTGACACGTCCGGGCGATGCCGTGGCTCAAGTCATTGAGCGTATTATGCGTGAGGTAGATAACTTACGCAGAGTGAGTGATGATTTTGCTCGTCACGACGAGGGCGCTTTAGTCATCGGTTGTACGCATGCTCAAGCCCGTTATTTATTACCTAAGGTGATTCCCGCTTTTAGAGAGCGCTTTCCCAAGGTACATATGTCGTTAGCCGAGGGCAGCCCTCCCGTATTGGCGCAGATGGTCTTGCACGAACAAGCTGACTTAGCTATAGCGACAGAGACCTTATCAAACACCCCTGGCTTGATTACGATGCCTGTGTATTCGTGGCAGCACACCGTCGTAGTGCGTCCAGATCACCCATTGGCTGATTTGCCAGCGAATCGAGCCGAGGCGCTCAGCCTAAAAGAATTAGCCAAATACTCAATCGTGACGTATGACCACGCTTTTTCAGGTCGTACCTCTATTGATAATGCGTTCGCCAAAGAAGGCATTACTCCTGATATTGTTTTAGAGGCGATTGATGCAGATGTAATTAAAACCTATGTGGATGTTGGTCTAGGTATAGGAATTATTGCGGGCATGGCGTTTGATCCTCGTCGTGATAAGGCTCTAGTCGGCTTACCTGCTGGCCATTTATTCGGTACTCATCAAACACAGGTTGCTGTCAAAGAGGGAACATTTATGCGTGACTATTTATATGTCATGCTAGAGATGTTAAATCCTGATTTGGAGCGCGATGTGATTGAGGCTGCATTGGGTGCAAATGAGTGAACGTGATTCGCCATAGTTGATTTTGATCTAAGACATCAATTGACAATCTAAATGAGAATGATTATCATTTGTAATCATATCAATAGATGGAGACTATGTTATGTTGCAACAGGTAAGTGCTGTTATCGTCGGAGCAGATCGCTTGGGGAATATTCCAGACTTGCTCAAAACTCATAACATCAAGATCAAACAGCATATTAGTGGCCGTGATCCGGCTCATCAAAAGAAAACCTTAGCTCTGCCATCAGGCACAGAGTTGTTGATTTTATTAACGGATTTTCTTGGGCATAATGTGATGAAAACATTTAGAGCTGCAGCCCAACGATCTGGTATCAAAATCGTTGCTTGTAGACGGTCAGTCTGCAGTGTTAAGGCAGCCTTAACACAAGAAGGCTATTGTGAAAATTGTCCGTATAAACAATTACACTAGGTGTTGATGTAGTGAAAATAAACCTAATAAAAAAGGCGCTTAAAGCGCCTTTTTTATATTGAGTTTTGCTTATTTAACACTAGCTAAGCGTCGAGCACCATTATAACGTTTGTTCCAATAAGCAATGGTCATGTCTTCGACACGAACCACAGAGCCTGTGCTAGGGGCATGAACGAATTTATTATCCCCTAAATAAATCCCTACATGTGAATTGCGTTTTCCACTGGTATTAAAAAAGACGAGATCGCCTTTTTGTAATTCATTACGTTTAATACTTTGGCCAAGACGTGCCATTTCGGCAGAACGGCGCGGTAGCTGTAAGCCTAAGGATTTTTCTGCCACATAGCTGACCAAGCCACTGCAATCGAAACCGCTAGAAGGGGCATTGCCACCAAAGCGATATTTAACACCTAAGTAATTAAGTGCAGTGTTGGCAAAACCATGATTATTTGCAGCTAAACCCGTATTTTTACTGTCTCTAGAGTGGCTGTAGGTCGTAATGACATCAGCTTTGCCACGATTTTCTAGGTAGGCACCCAGCGGGTCAGACTGGGTGTTATAGGCGTATTCTTGATTTAATTGTGCCAGTAAAGATTCGGCTTCGGCAGAGTCAGGGCCTTGGGTTGTAACACAACCAGTAAGCCATAGAGCTGATAAAACAATACCGATACGCGCAGGGCTGAGAAATTTTAGTAATGAGGACATAGAGTTATTGACTGTTATGGCTTGCTTTATGTGGTTACAACACAAACGGGGATGTTGTGTTTGTTTTGTAGGTAACGGATTGAACACAACATCCGGCAAATTGAACAATAGCTGGGTAGAAGTGTACCTAAGCTATCTAATAAGGTAAACAGTGAAAGCCCTAGGTTAGCAATTTGTCTTATATGTTTATGGCCTTGTATGCCAAAATGAGCAACAGCTGTTAAGCCATTTGTGTTAATTGAATCAGAGAATAGACGATGAGTATGACTTCTGCTTTACAAAAGCAGGTGAAAAAGCGAGAGCTTTTTGCTTGGGCTTTATATGACTTTGCCAATTCCGGCTATACCACGGTGGTGCTAACCACAGTATTCAGTGCGTATTTTGTTGGTGTGGTTGCGGCACATCATCCTGCTGCGACCTTAATCCTAACTGCAACGCTTTCAGCTTCTTATCTTTTATTAATGTGTACCTTGCCACAAATGGGGGCATGGGCAGACAGAACAGGTAACAAAAAAAGTCTGTTGCTTTTCAGCACAATCGCTTGTGTTTTAGCAACTGTATTACTTGCTAAGGCTGAAGCCGGGACGGTGTGGTGGGCGGTGTTATTTCTGCTGCTGTCTAATTATGCCTATGGCGTAGGCGAAGCCATGATTGCTGCTTTTTTACCTGAGATTGCTAAGCGCGAAGCATTGGGTCGAGTGTCAGGTTGGGGTTGGGGGTTTGGTTATTTTGGTGGCATGTTGACCTTGGGTTTATCGCTCTGGCTAGTGATGAGTTCAGAGCGACAGGGCTTAGGGGCTAGCTCGTATGTGCCATGGGTAATGGGTTTAACAGCCGGGGTATTTGCCTTGGCGGCAACGCCTGCACTGATTTTTTTACGTCAACGTAAACCTGTTGTAGAGACCAAACAATTACGATTAAGTTTTTGGCAGAGACTGCCTTCTCTTTATAAAGAGTGTCGTAGCAGCTATCCGGATTTAGGTTGGCTGTTGATTTGTGGTGCTTGTTATCATGCTGGTATAGCCGTCATTATTACTTTGTCCTCTGTCTATGCGACTCAAGCGATGGGCTTTAGCATGAGCCAGACCATGATGCTTATTTTTACAGTCAATATAGCGGCAGCTGTAGGGGCGTTAACATTTGGGCATGTACAAGATCGTATTGGACATAAACGAGCCTTAGCCATTACGTTATGCGGCTGGTTAGTGATGGTGATTGTGGCGGTGGTAACGACTTCAGTTTCCGGGTTTTGGTGGGCGGCTGCCTTAGCTGGTTTATGTATAGGCAGCAGTCAAAGTGCGGGGCGAGCAATGGTTGGATTGTTAGCTCCAGCCGGAAGGTTGGCTGAAATGTATAGTCTATGGGCTTTTTCTGTGCAGTTAGCTGCTGTGGTTGGGCCATTGGCTTATGGATTGGTTAGCTGGTTTAGCGGCGGTAATCACCGCTTAGCATTAAGTGCAACGGCTTTGTTTTTTATTGCAGGCTTAGTGGTGTTAAGACAAATACAGTTTGAACGTGGCGAACGTGCTGCACAGTAAAATAAAGGCGCCCAAGGCGCCTTTATTTAGATGAGACAGTTACATGCCTGGGTACACTGGACCTTCGCCCCCTTGGGGGGCCACCCAGACAATATTTTGGGTGGGATCTTTAATATCACAGGTTTTACAGTGCACACAGTTTTGCGCATTAATTTGTAGCTGATCTGACCCCGTATCATCTTTGATAAACTCATAAACGCCTGCGGGACAATAGCGGCTTTCTGGACCAGCATACTCGGCCAGATTAACACGCACTGGGATAGACGAGTCCTTTAAGGTGAGATGAATGGGCTCGTCTTCTTCGTGGTTGGTATTTGACAAGTACACCGAACTTAATCGGTCAAAGGTCAGCACACCATCGGGTTTAGGATAAGCAATAGGGGCGCACATAGCGGCTGTCTGTAGATACGCATGGTCAGGCTTTGTGCTTTTTAGCGACCAAGGCATTTTACCTTTCAGAACAAGCTGTTCGATCCCTGTCATCAAGGTTCCTACACTACGACCTTTTTTAAACCATTGTTTAAAGTTACGTGCCTTATTGAGTTCCTCGTAGAGCCAAGAGCGCTCAAAAGCATGGGTGTAAGCGGTAAGATCATCATGTTGACGATCTGCTTGGATGGCTTCAAAGGCAGCTTCAGCGGCTAGCATGCCACTTTTGATCGCCGCATGACTGCCTTTAATGCGAGAGGCATTTAAAAATCCGGCCTCACAGCCCACCATTGCAC
This sequence comes from uncultured Paenalcaligenes sp., assembly GCF_947630565.1. Classification (NCBI taxonomy): domain Bacteria; kingdom Pseudomonadati; phylum Pseudomonadota; class Betaproteobacteria; order Burkholderiales; family Alcaligenaceae; genus Paenalcaligenes; species uncultured Paenalcaligenes sp. The sequence goes on along the minus strand of NZ_CANRIC010000001.1, from coordinate 54,861 downwards.
CACCTGGGAATACAAACTTAGGTAAGGCTAAGAGTCCTCCGGCGGTAAGAGTGCGTGCCCCATAGGCAATACGCTTTGCTCCCTCGAACGTCGGCCTAATGGTCGGATGTGTTTTATAGCGTTGAAATTCCTCAAAGGGGGATAACCAGGGGTTAGCATAATCTAAGCCTACGACTAAACCGACGACGACAATGTTGTTGTCTAAGTGGTACAGAAAAGAGCCACCGTAGGTGTCAGGATCTAAGGGCCAACCTGCGGTATGCATAACTAAACCGGGTTGTGAGCGAGAGGGGTCAATTTCCCACATCTCTTTGATACCTAGGGCGTAACTTTGAGCATTTCGACCCGCGTCTAATTTGTATTTTTCAATGAGTTGACGACCTAATTGGCCCCGAGAGCCCTCGGCAAAGAGGGTGTATTTAGCTAATAGTTCCATCCCGGGCTGATAGTCTGGTTTGTGCGTACCATCACGGGCAATGCCCATGTCACCAGTAACGATCCCACGTACTGCACCCTCATCGGTATAAAGAATCTCTACCGCAGCAAAGCCAGGAAATAAGTCTACCTCTAGGGCTTCGGCTTGTTCGCCTAGCCATTGGGTAAACTCACCTAAGCGCACTACGTAGTTGTCATCATTTTTAAAGCAATCCGGTAGCATCCATGCCGGAGTGCTGCGAGCTTTATCTGCCGTTAAAAATAGAAACTGGTCGTCGCTAACGGGCACATTAAGAGGGGCTCCCTTTTCTTTCCAGTCAGGAATGAGCTCGGATAGCGCACGAGGATCCATTACTGCACCAGAGAGAATATGAGCACCGACCTCGGCCCCTTTTTCTAAAACACAGACGCTGATGTCATGATTTTTTTCTGCAGCGACTTGTTTTAAGCGTATGGCTGCAGCAAGGCCGGCAGGCCCTGCACCAATGATGACCACATCATATTCCATTGATTCTCGTTCAGACATGGATATTATTCTCCGTCATGGTTATTTGTTTTGCCGTATTAACACAGCATGGTGCTGTGTAGGGAGTGAATTTGTCTTATTGTATGGTAGCCAAAGTTAAAGTAGCTATGATTTTGATCGACTAGACTTGATTTTAGTCCACTCATTTTTGTTGTAGCTCGTTATACTCTTAGTATGTATCTTTTATGACTGCTACTACTGTTGTAGCAGGAACAAATATAGAAAACAATAAATAGTGTTTGGGCGCACAGGTTGAGTGCGTTTATTTTTATAGGAGCTGTCGTTATGGATAAGGTATATGCCAGTGCTACTGAGGCCTTACAAGGTCTAGTTGCAGATGGACAAACCATTGGGGTTGGAGGCTTTGGTCTATGTGGGATTCCCGAAGCATTAATCGCTGCCTTACGTGATTCAGGTGTAAAAGACTTAACCTGCGTAAGCAATAACGCAGGTGTAGATGGCTTTGGCTTAGGTCTGCTCCTAGAAACTCGCCAAATCAAAAAAATGATTTCCTCATATGTAGGCGAAAATAAAGAATTTGAGCGTCAGTATTTATCTGGTGAGCTTGAGCTGGAGTTTACCCCACAGGGAACACTGGCTGAACGCTTGCGTGCAGGTGGTGCTGGTATTCCTGCGTTCTTTACTGCAACGGGTGTAGGTACGATTGTGGCAGAGGGCAAAGAGGTGCGTGAATTTGATGGTAAACAATATGTCATGGAAAAAGCCATTACTCCTGATGTATCACTTATCAAAGCCCATATTGCTGACCGTAGTGGTAATTTAATTTTCCGTAAAACAGCTCGTAACTTTAACCCCAACATTGCTCAGGCAGGTAAAACGACGGTGGTAGAGGTTGAGAAAATCGTTGAGGTAGGCGAATTAGATCCTGATCATATTCATTTACCCGGTATTTTTGTTCATCGAATTATCTTGAACGAAAACCCTGAAAAACGTATTGAACAACGCACGACTCGCTAGGAGGAAAAAATGGCTTGGAATAGAGATCAAATGGCAGCGCGTGCTGCAAAAGAATTACAAGACGGTTTTTACGTTAACTTAGGCATTGGGATGCCGACGTTAGTTGCCAACCATGTACCCGAAGGGATGCAAGTCTGGTTGCAATCTGAAAATGGTCTATTGGGTATTGGCCCGTTCCCTACCGAAGACGAGGTAGACGCAGATCTAATTAATGCCGGTAAACAAACCGTAACTACTCTGCCTGGCTCCTCTTTTTTCTCATCTGCCGATTCGTTTGGAATGATTCGGGGTGGTAAAATTAACCTTGCTATTTTGGGGGCGATGCAAGTCTCTGAAAAGGGGGATTTAGCGAACTGGATGATTCCAGGGAAAATGGTGAAAGGAATGGGCGGCGCTATGGACTTAGTGGCCGGCGTTGGTCGTGTCGTGGTGTTGATGGACCATGTGGCTCGTTCTAAGGACGGCACTGAATCTCTGAAAATTTTGTCCGAGTGCAACTTGCCTTTAACCGGTGTTGGCGTGGTGGATTTAATTATCACTGACTTGGGTGTGATGGAAGTCACAGAAACCGGTTTGAAATTACTTGAGTTAGCCGACGGTGTAACCCTAGAGGAAATTCAAGCAAAAACAGAAGTAAAAATGGATGTTTCGGCAGTTGCCTAAACCCCCTATTTACGAGTAATGTAAACAGGCATACTGCAATAGAGGTGTGCCTGTTTTCTTTTTTATAGCGATGGTTATGTCTGTATATTTATCCCGTTTAGAACAGCTGCGTTCTGCCATGCAGCAGGCCCAAGTAGATGCGTATGTGGTGTTTAGCTCCGATCCGCACTTATCTGAATACTTACCCGATTACTATCAAGGTCGAGCGTGGCTAAGCGGTTTTGAGGGCTCAGCGGGGTCATTGGTTGTGACTGCTGATTTTGCTGGATTATGGACAGACAGTCGCTATTGGGTTCAGGCAGAAACCGATCTGCAAGACAGTGGTTTTGAGCTAATGCGTTGGGGCGATGGACATACCCCAGAGATGGTGGATTGGGTTGCTGCGCATTTACCAGTTGGACAAACAGTGGCATTTGATGGCCAAGTTGTCGCCTTATCTCAATCACAAACATGGCAAAAAATGGCTGATCAATCTGGCCTAACGCTAGATCAGAACGTGGATTTACTTGCACCTATTTGGCCAAATCGTCCTGAGTTACCCTGTGCCCCTCTTTTTGTGCATGAGCCACCATTTTGCCAACGCCATGTATCTGATAATTTACAGGCGGTACGCAGTCAGATGCAGCAACTCGGTGCGCAAACCCATTTGATTTCTAGCTTAGACGATTTGGCGTGGCTGTTTAATTTACGAGGTAGCGACGTGGCGTATAACCCCGTCTTTCTAGCTCATGCATTAATCAGCCAAGATAAAGCCACTTTATTTATTGATCAACGTAAAATAACAGCTCAGGTTGCGCATTATTTATATCAACAGAATATTGAGGTTCAACCTTACTCATCATTAGCTGAGGCTTTAGCAGAGCTTAGCGACAGCACCACATTACTGGTTAATCCCAGTGCTGTGACGGTTGGCGTATTGGCTGCTGCTAAACAGGTGCAGCTGATACAGGCTGCGAATCCTTCTACTTTGTTAAAAGCATGTAAAAATCAGGCTGAAATAGCACAAGTACGACAAACAATGGCCCAAGATGGGGCTGCTTTATGTGAGTTTTTTGCTTGGTTTGAACAGACCGTGCTAACCCGTGCGGTGACGGAACTAGAGGTTGATGAGCAAATAACAGCGGCTCGGGCTCGTAGACCCCACTTTATCTCGCCTAGCTTTGGCACGATTGCTGCTTTTGGTCCGAATGGGGCTATGCCTCATTATCAGGCCACTCCAGACTCCTATTCAGAGATCACCGGTGATGGATTACTGCTGATTGATTCAGGCGGACAATACGCGGGTGGCACCACAGACATTACTCGTGTTGTTCCTGTGGGGACCCCCACCGCAGAGCAAAAGAAAGATTACACTTTAGTCTTAAAAGGGATGATCAGCTTATCGATGGCGGTGTTCGCTAAAGGGGTGACCGGCCAACAATTAGATGTGGTGGCTAGAATGCCATTATGGCAAGCGGGTTTAGACTTTGGTCATGGCACTGGCCACGGTGTAGGATATTTTTTAAACGTACACGAGGGGCCTCAATCTATTTCTTGGCGTACACGACCAGGGGCTCAACCACAGCCCCTACAGTTAGGTATGATTACCTCTAATGAGCCCGGCTTATATCGGGCTAATCAGTGGGGGATTCGTATTGAGAACCTAATTGTGTGTGTGCCGCATTTACGCAACGAATTTGCCGAGCTTTATGCTTTTGAAACACTGACTTTATGCCCCATTGATACACGCTGTATTGATCCGATGGTATTGACTATGGCCGAGGTACAGTGGCTAAATCAGTATCATCAAGAGGTATATGTGCGGTTAGCTCCGCTTGTTAGTGGTGAGGCATTGGCGTGGTTAGAACAACGCACTCAACCTTTAGCAACAACAAATTGTTCCAACTAGGGCGGGCAAGCCGTTATAATTCAAATTTCCAGTTCTCGCCTGATTTGACTCAGGATAGCTATTCACAATGACCACCAAATACGTATTTGTTACCGGGGGCGTCGTCTCCTCATTAGGTAAAGGTATTGCGGCTGCCTCTTTAGCCGCTATTCTTGAGTCACGCGGTTTACGTGTGACTATGTTGAAGCTTGACCCCTACATCAACGTTGACCCAGGCACCATGAGCCCGTTTCAGCATGGTGAGGTTTTTGTGACCGAGGACGGTGCTGAAACCGACTTGGATTTAGGTCACTACGAGCGCTTTGTGACAACACGCATGCGCAAAGTGAACAACTTCACCACAGGCCAGATTTATGAGTCCGTACTACGCAAAGAGCGTCGTGGGGATTATCAGGGTAAAACTGTGCAGGTGATTCCGCACATTACCAATGAAATTCAAGATTTTATTGCACGTGGTGCTAAGGCCGCTTACAACGGCGAAGCCGATGTCGCAATTGTTGAGATTGGCGGTACGGTTGGTGATATTGAATCCCTTCCGTTCCTAGAGGCTATTCGTCAAATGAGTTTACGCTTAGGTCGTAACAATACGGCTTTAGTTCACTTGACCTTAGTGCCATTCATTCCATCAGCTGGTGAATTAAAAACCAAGCCAACTCAGCATTCCGTACAAAAATTGCGCGAAATCGGCTTGTATCCAGAGGCCATTTTGTGTCGTGCTGATCGTGAGATTCCTGATGATGAGCGCGCTAAAATTTCATTATTTTCCAACGTCCCATTGGATGCAGTGATTTCAGTTAAAGATGCTGAAACCATTTACGAAATTCCGGCAATGCTACATCGCCAAGGCTTGGATAATTTAGTGTGTGATGCATTGGCTTTGTCACCGCCTCCTGCCGATTTATCCATGTGGGATAATTTAGTTCACTCTCTTAAAAATCCTGAGCATGCCGTGCGCATTGCGATGGTAGGTAAATACGTAGAGCTGACTGAATCCTACAAGTCCTTATCCGAGGCGTTGACTCATGCTGGTATTCATACTCGTACTGATGTACAGATTGAATACATTGACTCCGAAGACATTGAAACCAATGGTACAGATTGCTTAACAGGCTTTAATGCCATTTTAGTACCTGGCGGGTTTGGTAAGCGTGGTACCGAAGGCAAAATACAAGCCATTCGCTATGCACGGGAAAACAATATTCCTTATTTAGGGATTTGTTTGGGTATGCAGTTGGCTGTGGTTGAGTTTGCACGACATGTGGCAGGCTTGGGCGGAGCTAACAGTACGGAGTTCGATCCCTCTGCGGCACATCCTGTGGTGGCGTTAATTACCGAGTGGAAAGACCGTGAAGGTCGAGTAGAGCATCGCTCGGGGAATGAGGATCTAGGTGGAACGATGCGCAAGGGCGCGCAAGAGTGTCCTGTTAAACCCGATACACGTGCCTTTGAGATCTATGGCCCATTGGTCAATGAGCGCCATCGTCACCGCTTTGAGGTTAATAATGTATACGTGCCTCGTCTTGAAGAGTCTGGCTTAGTTATTAGCGCCCGTACTCCAAGTGAAAGCCTACCTGAGATCATGGAGTTGCCCGAAGCGAAGCACCCGTGGTTTATGGGGGTGCAATTCCATCCTGAATTTACTTCAACTCCTCGTGATGGACATCCGCTTTTTATTAGCTACATTAAGGCGGCCTTGGCGCACAAAGCGTAATCTTAATTTTCATGCACCGCCGCGACGGTGCATGTTTTTGTGAGAACGACGATGGAATTATGTGGATTTAAGGTTGGAATTGATCAGCCTTTCTTTTTGATTGCTGGGCCTTGTGTGATTGAGTCACGCCAAATGGCTTTTGACACAGCAGGTTACCTTAAAGAAATCACGGACGAACTCGGTATTCCCTTTATTTATAAAAGTTCGTTTGATAAAGCAAATCGTAGCTCTGGCAGTTCGTTTCGCGGGCTAGGCATGGCAGCGGGCTTACAAATCTTAGTGGATGTACGAGAGCATTTTGGTGTTCCCGTGTTGACAGATGTGCATGAAAAAGAGCAGGTAGATGATGTAGCGGCCGTTGTGGACGTGTTACAGACTCCCGCTTTTTTATGTAGGCAAACTGATTTTATTCAAGCATGTGCCGCTACGCTAAAACCGGTAAATATTAAAAAAGGCCAGTTTTTAGCACCACAAGATATGAAAAACGTGGTGGAAAAAGCCCGTGCTGCAGCTTTAGAGGCTGGTGGCGATGGCGACACCATTATGGTGTGTGAGCGTGGTGCCTCGTTTGGTTATAACAACCTCGTCTCTGATATGCGTTCTTTAGCCATCATGCGTGATACGGGCTGTCCGGTTGTGTTTGATGCCACGCATTCAGTACAACTACCCGGTGGTCAAGGTGATAGATCAGGTGGCCAAAGCGAATTTGTACCAGTTTTAGCGCGTGCAGCCGTGGCAGCGGGGATTTCCGGTTTATTTATGGAAACACACCCTGATCCATGCAATGCACTCTCTGACGGGCCGAATGCCGTGCGCTTAGATCAAATGGCACAATTATTACGTAGCTTAAAGGCGATTGATCAGGTGGTTAAAGCCCCTGGTATCTTAGGCTAATCCTCTATTGCCTCTCGTAAGCGGTACAATAGAGGCGATTTTTTATTCAACAAGTATACACATCGTATGCTTACCATTTATTAGCGTTATTGCTGCACAGCAAGGACTACATTTCATGAGTGCTATCGTAGATATTATTGGTCGCGAAATTTTGGATTCGCGCGGTAACCCCACCGTTGAGTGTGATGTTTTATTGGAATCCGGCGCGATGGGTCGTGCTTCTGTACCTTCGGGTGCTTCCACGGGTATGCGTGAAGCCCTTGAATTACGTGATGGTGATGCCTCTCGTTACTTAGGTAAGGGCGTATTGCGTGCTGTAGAAAATATCAATAATGAAATTGCCGAGGCGCTAATTGGTTTAGATGCCCAAGAACAGCATTTTATTGATAAGACGCTAATTGACCTAGATGGCACCGAGGAAAAAAGTCGTTTAGGCGCTAATGCGATGTTGGCTGCAAGTATGGCTGTTGCTCGTGCAGCTGCAGACGACAGTGGCTTATCTTTGTATCGCTATTTTGGTGGCAGTGCTGCGATGCAAATGCCTGTGCCAATGATGAACGTGATCAATGGTGGTGCTCATGCAAATAACACCCTTGACCTACAAGAGTTCATGATCATGCCTATAGGCGCAAAAAGTTTCCGCGAAGCCCTACGCATGGGTGCCGAGGTTTTTCATGCGCTAAAAGACTTGATCCATGCTCAAGGCATGTCTACTGCAGTAGGTGATGAGGGTGGTTTTGCCCCGAACGTGGCTAACCATGAGGCAGCCATTCAATTGATTTTACAGGCGATTGATAAAGCAGGCTACGAGGCAGGTACTCAGATTGCACTTGCTTTAGACTGCGCTAGCTCCGAGTTCTACCGTGATGGTCTGTACCATTTAGCAGGTGAGGGTGGAATTAGCCTAAATGCTTCTCAGTTGGTAGACCTATTAGAAAGCTGGTGCGATAAATACCCTATCGTTTCTATCGAAGATGGTATGGCCGAAGACGATTGGGATGGTTGGAAAATCCTAACAGATCGTTTGGGTAAAAAAGTTCAGTTGGTGGGTGATGACTTGTTCGTCACGAATACGAAAATCTTACGCCAAGGTATTGACCGTGGTGTAGGTAATTCTATTTTGATTAAAATTAATCAAATTGGTACGTTGACTGAAACATTTGCTGCCATTGAGTTAGCAAAACGGTATGGTTATACCGCTGTGATTTCACATCGTTCTGGCGAAACCGAAGACTCGACGATTGCTGATATTGCCGTAGCTACCAATGCGATGCAGATTAAAACAGGTTCACTATCTCGTTCTGATCGTATGGCTAAGTACAATCAGCTGCTTCGTATCGAAGAGGAGCTTGCTGAAGTCGCCTCTTATCCTGGTCGTGACGCTTTCTATAACTTGCGTTAATTTGCACTAAGGCAAAAAGGGCTTGGCGGTGCCAAGTCCTTCATTTAATTATAAAAACATGCGTTTTATCTTTCTATTCTTGTTGGCTCTATTGGCCTTTTTTAACTACGAGCTGTGGTATGGGGACAATGGACAAGCTCGTATATCAGATTTACAAGAAAAAATAGAAAATCAGCAAAAGCTAAATGACGCAGCAATCGCTCGTAATAATGCAATGGCCGCAGAGGTGCAAGATTTACGTGATGGCGGTAAAGCCGTTGAAGAAATTGGCCGTCTAGAGCAAGGCATGATTAAGCAGGATGAAATCTTCGTGCAGATTTTAACTCCTAATTCCTAATTTATAGGGATTCCCATTAAGTAGGCCCGCAACATAGATCCGTATCACAAAGAACAGGCGGAGGTGTTGTTGTGCCTGGAGGAAGCCAAGGTTGAGCTGGTAAAGGGGCTGAGCCAGTCGGAGGCTGCCATGGCCCCAGTGGGCTAGCCGTATCTGAGTCTAACTCTGATGGATTTTCTGATGCGCTAGCTAGGGCCGCAAAATAGACGGGGCTAGATGCAGGCGTATCAGGAGTATAAGCGTTGGATTGCATGGCAATTTGTATATCGGTCACGATAGGTACATACCCACTGGCATAAGCCGACTGGTAAGGCCCTTGTTGGTGACGCAACAATCGAGCCAGAGTTTGACGTACGATGGGTGTGGCTGGTTGATGTAAATAATGCAGTCGTAAATGCAAGGTGTTTGCATCAAAGATCTGCTGATTTCCCTGTTGATATTGCAGGGCTTGATAGTCTACGTTTACGGTAGAATTTTCGGCTGTATCGGATGTGACGAGAGGAATTCGCTCTATGTGCCAATAGGCGGGATCAGAATTGAATTGAAAGGCAGAACGCTGCTGTAGGGCGTGAGAAAAGGCATCTTGAATGATGAGAGGGTGGGCGTGTTGAGTCGCGGCAATACGCGCTGTGTCGAGTAATGCGTGATTGAGGGCTTGTCGTAGCAGTAACCAATGGGTGCTTTCATAGGCAGCAATTGCTAATAGTAAAAAAACGAGCACCATGACAGTATTTTCTAAGCTGCTAGCCCCACGCTGTGAACGATGTGCAATAAAAATAGGCATGGGGTTATTGTGAAATAAACCGCCATGCCCATCAATTTGTGACTTATACGTAATTAATGCAAGGTATCACTGGCATTCAGTTGGTCACTTTTAGCGATAAACAGTTGAGCGCAGTCAACGGGGTCAAATTGATATGGCTTGCCACAAAAATTACATGACACGTCAATTTTTTCTTGTTCGCTAAGAATCGACTCAATTTCTTCACGTCCTAGCATAGCGAGCATCTCTGAAACCCGTTCTCGGGTGCAAGGGCAATGCCAGGCTAGAGGGGTTGGCTCTAACAGCATAAGGTCTTCTTGCCAGAACAGACGATGAATTAACTCTGCCGCAGGTAGAGCTAATAGCTCATCTTGTTTGATTGTGGTGGCGAGTTGTTGGGCGCGATCCCAGCTGGGTTCTTCTGGTGCATCAGTGCCTTCGATGTGGCCACCAGTACCAGGTAGGCGCTGTAATAAGAGCCCATTTGCTTTTTCACCATTTGCAGCTAAAAATATTTTGGTATCTAGCTGCTCTGAGTGTTTCATATAGTTTTCGAGCACTTCGGCCAAGGTGTCGCCCTCTAGAGGCACAATGCCTTGGTAGGGCTGTAGGTCAGAGCCTGATTTTGGTTCTAAAACTACAATAAACTTTCCGTTGTCATAGGTGTTTAGCAGGTTTTGTAGATTACCCTCTGTGGGCATGGTGGCCCCTTCACGTAAGGAAACCGTAGCTCGCACAGTAAAGTCCGACGAACACTCCACCACCATAAGGGCGATAGGGCCATCACCCTGAGCCTGTAGAATAAGAGAGCCATCTAACTTTAGGTTGCCTGCCAGTAGTACCGCAGCAGCAGTTAGTTCGCCTAATAGATCACGTACGCTGTCTGGATAGCTTTGATGATTTAGGCCAGTTTGCCATGCAGACGATAGCTCTACCGTTTGGGCACGAGTCAGTTGGTCTGCAAAGAGATATTTATTTAGTTGATCAGTCATAAGTCGTAGATAAGAAAGCGGTTATTACGTCTTTAGATGGGGACGAATATCAACAATGCGAGTGCCTGCAATACGGTCGTGTAAAAACAACTGTTCGGCATCAAACCATGTCCAGATAAAGAGTGTTAAAGGCGCAAAAACAATAAGAAGATGGGTAGAGGAATAACCCGTATAGCTGGAGAGTACTTGTACGCCTAAGGCATAGATCAGAGGCAGTATCCACATCAACACATAGCGATATAAGGCACGAGGCCAGCTTAGTTTGTGACCATCAGCAGTGACTAAGCGCAGACTCCATGTTTTCATGGACAGTGTTTGCCCTGACCGCCGCCAAGACAGTAAAAAATATAAGCCGATCGCCATAAATAATATGACTTGGCGCGCATCGCGTAGCATCAGGGCATGACGGCTTTGGGTGAGGAAATCAAACACCAAGAGCACACCAAATACCAGTCCAAACAGAAGTACACCTTCGTACATCATGCTGGAAAATCGACGCCAACGGGAGGGGAGAGAGGGGGAGAAAGAAGCTTCAGCAGACATAGCGCAAATTATAAACGATGCGGCTGATTTTAGGTGATAGAGAAGACTGCATTAACCTAAATAGATGCCTGCTAAAGCCGAAGACGGAGATGACTGCAAATGAATTAGGCGAATATGCCTTTAATCCAATTTTTTAAAGCAACCAAAGGACGGAAACGAAACTGCTCTTCGATTGCATGCTGAATAAGACGGCGTTCTAAGTCGTCAGATAGATGAAAGTTGCTGCTGTTATGGTAAATCATGATAATTATCCGCATCCATTGATTAGGGTTAACCCTATTATAGGGGTTAACCCTAGTTTTTGCAAAGCGACGGATAACTAAGAAATGTTAACGATTACTAGCTGCGACCATTTGGAAGTTAAATAGTCGACAGTCCAGTGGGCCATTATAGAGAGGGTGGCGACGATTAGGTTTAAGGCGTAGTTTAGAAGGCACCTCTAAATCGCTGGTAATCATATTGACGCTCCAGCCAGCAAAGTTTTGCTTTAGGTGGGCAGCCCAGTCAGACCAGAAGGCGGTGTCAGTATCATCTAAACGCTCACCGTAGGGTGGGTTGGTGACAATCCATCCTTTGGCAGCGACGGGTTGAATGTCCAAAGCATTACCTACTTCAAAGCGAATCGTACTTGGGTTTAGGTGGGCACGAGCTAAGTTGGCTTTGGCTGCTTCGATAACGGCAGGATTGATATCACACCCAATTAACGGTACTTCGATTTCAGGGGCGATATTAGCGCGTGCCTCAGCCTTTAGATCTTGCCAAGCACGTGCGTTATGGTGACGTAACCGTTCAAAATGGAATGGACGCCAAATTCCGGGAGGCGCCCCTAATGCAATCCAGGCGGCCTCAATGAGAATTGTGCCACTACCACAGAAAGGATCAATCAATGGCGCATTTGGGTCCCAGTCAGACAGGGCGAGAAGACCCGCTGCTAAGTTTTCTCGTAGGGGGGCCTCACCTTTGTGGTGACGCCAGCCCCGTTTAAATAAGGATTCGCCAGTGCTGTCAATATATAGCGTGGCGGAGTCTTCATTTAAAAAAGCGTGGACTTTGGCGTCAGGACGGACAGTATCAATACTGGGGCGTTCGCCTTCGCGATCACGTAGTCGATCACAAATGGCATCTTTAACGCGTAAATTAGCAAACTGCAGACTCTGAAAAGGACAGCGAATGGCCGAGGTGTCTACGCGTAGTGTTTGCTCTGCGCCAAACCAGTTCTCCCAAGGGGTTTGATAAGCGAGCTCATAGAGCTCATCTTCATTCGCAATTTTGGCATAACTCATTTGTACCAAAATACGAGTAGCTAGGCGTGAGTAGAGATTCGCTCGTAATACGCCATTCCAGTCGGCGGCAAAGTGGCATCCTGCCCGTCCTTGGCTGACATGGTCAAAACCCAGAGCATGTAGCTCCGCAGCTAGGGCTTCTTCTAGGCCTTGCGGGCAGGGAGCAAACACATTAAAAAGTTCATCACGTCTAGCGCTGTATTTGGCCTGAATCTGAGGGCCCTCGATACGGGGTCTTTTAGGCGCGCTAGGGGCGGGGCGTTGCTGAGGCTTTGCGTATCCAGTGGGGCTTTGGGCCGCACGCTTGGAGGCTCTAGGTGCGGTTTTAAATGCAGGCCTACGAGATGGTGTGGGTGTGGCTTGGACCTCAGGCTCGTCTTCCCCGCGTAGACGTTGGATTTGCATGGCTTGTCGTGCTCTAGCGCCAGAGCGTACGCGTTTAGCTTCAGTGTCTTCAGTTGCTAGCGGTTTTTTTTTCAGCGTTAAGGTTTTTTTTGGGGTGGAGGTCATAAAAAATTAAAAGGGTTTAAATACCACAAGAATAAGAACGAGCAAGAGCATAAGCACTGGAATTTCGTTAAACCAGCGGAAGTACACATGGGAACGTTGATTCAGGCCTGCTTTGAAATGTTGGAGAATACGACCACAGTACCAGTGATAAATCACTAAGCCGACAACTAAGGCTATTTTGGCATGGATCCAACCCATGCCTTTGCCTATGCCAAAATGTAAAAATAGGGCCAGACCTGTTCCAACACTAAGTACTGCTAAAGGCAGCATGAATCGGTAGAGACGATGTGCCATGTTGGTTAAGACTTGTTGGGTAGGGGCGTCGTGAGGCTGTGCCATATTGACATAAATGCGGGGTAAATAGAACAACCCCGCAAACCAGGATGTCACTAGAAGAATATGAAAGGTTTTAACCCAAAAATAGGCCATTATTTTTGTCCACGCAATTGAGCATTACCATTTAATACCCATTTTTGAGTGGTTAAGCCTTCGAGCCCCACCGGTCCGCGAGCATGTAAGCGGTTTGTGGAGATACCTATTTCGGCTCCTAGACCGTATTCAAAGCCATCTGCAAAACAAGTGGGTAAATTCACATAGACAGAGCTGGAGTCAACCTCACGTTGAAAGCGACGCGCTGCTTCAATGTTTTCTGTGACGATCGACTCCGTGTGTTCAGAGCTGTACTGCGCAATGTGATCCATGGCTTGCTCAATAGAGTTGACGATACGAATAGCTAAAATAGGAGCTAAGTATTCTGTTTCCCAATCTGACTCGGTTGCTGCTGTAATGCCACTTAGTAAGTTAAGGGTGCGCTCACAACCTCGGAGTTCAACCCCTTTGTCTTGTAGGGCTTGAGCTAGGTCAGGTAATACGGCGGGAGCGATGTCACTGTGTACTAATAGGGTTTCCATGGCTCCGCAAATACCATAACGATGTGTTTTGGCATTAATTGCAATTTTTTGGGCCTTAGCCACATTTGCGTCTTTGTCTATGTACACATGACAGTTACCGTCTAAGTGTTTAATGAGAGGAACTTTTGCTTCGGCTGTTAGACGAGCAATTAAGCCCTTTCCACCACGAGGGATAATGACATCCACATAGTCCGTCATAGTGATGAGATGCCCAACGGCGGCACGATCCGCAGTGGCAATGACTTGGACAGTGTGTTCAGGTAAGCCAGCCGCTAACAAGCCTTGACGAATGATATCGCCCAGTGCCTGATTAGAGTGAAAGGCCTCGCTACCCCCACGTAAAATGGTGGCATTACCTGATTTTAGACACAGAGCTGCTGCATCAATGGTGACATTGGGTCTGGACTCATAAATAATGCCGATGACCCCGATAGGGACTCGCATTTGTGCGACCGTCATGCCATTAGGGCGTGCTGTGGTAGGTCCTAAAGACCCCACTGGGTCAGCCATGCCCGCTATTTGACGTAAACCGATTGCCATGGTTTCTAAGGCGTGATCGGAGAGTTTCAATCGATCAACCATAGCGGGCTCTAGCCCGTTTTTCTCTGCGGCCTCGATGTCTTTCGCATTCTCGGCTTGAAGCTGTGCTTTGTTGGCTTCGAGTAAATCAGCCATGGTGAGCAATGCTTTTGACTTTTGTGCGTCTGAGGCGTTGCGAATGGATTTGGCTGCGGTACGAGCTTGTTGGCCTATTTGCAGCATATTTTGGGCCAGCTGATCAAAAGTTTGTTCGGTCATAGCAGTACACAAATGAAATCAATAGTTAAATAGCTATAGCGCATTTAGGCAGCCAAAGCAATACGTAGACAAAGACGGGCGGCCTCTTCCCATGGGTCGTCCATGCCGCCCGGGTTTTTTAGGCCCTTAATTAGACGATCGACTTCGTGAGCATGTCGTACAGCAGGGGGCCAGATGGACGCGGGTAATCGTTGTAAACAGTGACGTAATTGCTTTTCTCTGGCGCCAAAAACACGTTGTTCTCGAAATGCTTGGTTGAGGTCACCACCGCTTTGTTGGATGGCAGAAAGCGCCGCTAAGATACGGATTTCATCGCCAATGGCCCACAGAACTAATGGCAACGCCTCGCCTTCTGCGCGTAGGCCGTGTAATACGGTTAATGCACGTTTAGCATCCCCATTTAGCATGGCGTCGCGTAAGTCAAAGACATTATAACGAGCGACATTTAAAACCGCAGCTTGAACCTGAAACAGAGAGAGCTCGCCCTCAGGGTAAAGCAACCCCATTTTTTGTATTTCTTGGTGTGCGGCTAATAAGTTCCCTTCGACTTGGTCGGCTAACCAGAGTAGTGCTTCGGGGTGTAATCGCTGCTTTTGGGATTGAGTGCGTTGTTGCAACCACTGCGGCAGCTGTTTTTTATCAATACTGGGGATATCAATCCACTGGCTTGTTGATTCAAGCTGCTTGGCCCACTTGGCATTACGGGTAGCTCGATCTAACCGAGGGAGCTGGATTAAGAATACATTATCACCAGTAGAGCTGAACTGGCTGCTAAGACGGTTAAGGGCATCACTGCCGCTACGCCCTGGTTTTCCGGCAGGGATACTTATATCAATAAATCGTTTGTCGCCAAATAAAGAAAGCGCTTGGCAGACCTCAAAAACCGCAGACCAATCGCTACGGCCATCCATCACAAAGCGATGGCGCTCTGTGTAGCCTTGTTGTATGGCTGCTGCACGTAAGGCATCACAGGCCTCGACGTGCAGTAGGATTTCATCACCACTGATGACATAACAGGGTTGTAGCGGCTTTTGTAATGACTGTGAGCTAAGTGTGGAACTCATTAGAAAGAGGTAGCCGAGGCAGGGGGTTGAACCACAGGTAAGTGAAGATTGGTGTCTTGTGCCTGACTGCGCTCATAGGCTTGCTGTACTTCATTGGAGTTCAGTCGGCGTATTAAGCGATCGACTAAAGAAAGCTCCATGTCTTTAAACAGGGAATCTATTTCTATTTGTTTAGCGGCTGAGGTCTCGGGGCTATTTGGAATATCTCGCGTAATAGTCAGTAATGAAGGGGCTAATAATGCGTTCCCTTTATCATCGACTAACGTGAACTGCAGGCGTAACTGTAATTCGTAGTCCTCAACGTGGCCATTGGGGTCTAAAGAGAGTTCACGTAGGCTGCGGTTGTGCTCTAGTTCAATTAGTTGTGCTTGAGCTAGCTCTGGAGAGCTGACAAAGCGCAGATTGGGTGAGTTAGCCAGCAGATTACGTCGTAGTTGGGCTCCAAAAGCAGAGTTTTCTGCCACATTGGTATAGAGCGTATTAAAGGGTAGGTTATGTGACTGTTTAAGAGCAAAGCCACATGCGCTAAGCAGTAGGCTTAGCGCCAAGGCTAGAGTGGCAAGCACTACCCTGCTAGGGTTAAAAACAGCGTTGGCGCTAAGAGTCATAATGATTATCCTACTACGTTAACAAGACGGCCAGGAACGACAATAATACGTTTAGGCTCGCGCCCTTCGAGTAAGCGTTGTACGGCCTCATGAGCTGTAGCAGCTTGTTCGATAGTTGCTTTGTCCGCATCAGCTGCTATTGTTAAAGAGCCGCGTAGTTTGCCATTTACCTGTAAGGTTAAGCTGATTTCGTCTAACACTAAGGCGTTTTCATCAACGACAGGCCAGGCCGCATCGAGTAAGTCACCATAGGCTTCGCTATAACCTAAATCCAGCCAAAGTTTCCAAGTGATATGTGGCACAACTGGGTACAGTACACGTAATAGTGTAGAGAAACTTTCAGCCAAAACAATGTGATTAGCCTCTGTATCGGCTAATTTTGCATGGTCTAAGGTGTTGAGCATTTTCATCGCACCAGATACCACAGTATTGTATTGAATACGCTGGTAATCATAGTCCGTCTGTTTCAGGATGGAGTACATTTCCCGACGTAGTTCTTTGGCAGCATCATCCAGTTCGGTAGGAACGGCTTTAGCGACTCCCGCTTTTAGTGCGGCTTGATTTTTGTAGGCAAAGTTCCAGAGACGACGCAAATAACGGTTTGAGCCATCAATGCCTGATTCAGCCCACTCTAGAGTCTGTTCTGGGGGGCTAGCAAACATAATGAATAAGCGGGCCGTGTCGGCACCCATTTCATCAATCAAATGCTGAGGATCCACACCGTTGTTTTTGGATTTTGACATGGTGCCGATGCCGTCATAGTTGACTTCGGAGCCATCGGCTTTAACTCGAGCACCTGTAATATTGCCTTTTTCGTCATACGTGTTTTCGACCTGGTCTGGGCCGAAGTATTCTATGCCACCTTGTGGTGTACGACGTGTGTAGATATGGTTTAAAACCATTCCTTGTGTGAGCAGTTTGGTAAAGGGCTCGTCAAAAGTGACGAGGCCTAGGTCTCGCATGACCTTAGTCCAGAAGCGGGCATAGAGTAAGTGCAATACGGCATGCTCAATACCACCAATGTATTGATCCATCGGCATCCAGTATTCAGCACGATTATCGACCATAGCCTCTGTGTTTTTGGCTGAGGCATAGCGCATGAAATACCAAGAGGAGTCCACGAAGGTATCCATGGTGTCGGTTTCACGACGTGCGTCTTTACCGCAGGAAGGACATTGGCACGCTAAGAAAGCCTCATCTTTATTGAGAGGGTTGCCGCTGCCATCTGGAATTAAGTTTTCTGGCAATATGACCGGTAGGTCTTTTTCAGGTACAGGTACAGGTCCACAATCATCACAGTGAATGATTGGAATAGGCGTACCCCAGTAACGCTGACGAGAAATCCCCCAGTCACGCAAGCGGTAAGTGGTTTTTTTACCACCTAGGTCTTTGCTGCTTAGGTATTCAGCTATACGGTCAATCGCTTCTGCAGAGGACAGACCATTGTAATCACCCGAGTTGACGGTAATGCCATTTTCTTTGTCGGCATACCAGTCTTGCCATTGAGTCTGCGAGAATTCGGCGTCGCCAACTTGTACAACTTGTTGTATAGGTAGTTCGTATTTAAGAGCAAAGGCAAAGTCACGCTCATCGTGGGCCGGTACACCCATCACAGCACCGTCACCATAGGACATCAACACATAATTACCAACCCATAAGGCAATAGGCTGTTGTGTGATGGGATGGGTGACATAGAGACCGGTAGGTAGGCCTTCTTTGTCGCGAGTTGCGATATCCGCCTCGGATTGACCGCCTAGTTTGCATTTTTCGATAAAGGCAGCTAATTCAGGGTTGGTTTTAGCTGCTTGGGTAGCTAGAGGGTGTTCTGGGGCGACCGCACAGTATGTTACGCCCATGATGGTGTCAGCGCGTGTTGTAAACACATACATACGACCGTCTTGGATTAATTCGCCTTCGTTATTGCGAATATCATGGGTAAAAGCAAAACGCACACCAAAGCTTTTTCCAATCCAGTTCTCTTGCATGGTGCGCACACGCTCAGGCCAACCATCGAGTTTTTGAGTGTGCTCAAGGAGTTCGTCTGCGTATTTGGTGATAGCTAAGTAATAACCGGGAATTTCGCGTTTTTCAATTAAGGCACCAGAGCGCCAGCCACGACCGTCTATAACTTGTTCATTCGCTAAAACAGTTTGATCTACTGGGTCCCAGTTGACGGTTTGTGTTTTGCGGTAGGCAATGCCAGCATCTAGCATTTTTAAAAAGAACCATTGGTTCCATTTATAGTAGTCTGGATCACAAGCACACATCTCGCGGGACCAGTCAATGGCTAAACCCATCGAATTCATTTGCTTTTTCATGTAAGCAATGTTGTCGTAGGTCCATTTGGCTGGGGGAACTTGTGATTTGATCGCTGCATTTTCTGCAGGCATACCAAAGGCATCCCAACCCATAGGCATAAGAACGTTATAGCCACGCAGTCGTAGTTGGCGCGCCATCACGTCATTAATGGTGTAGTTGCGCACGTGACCCATGTGTAGCTTGCCGCTTGGATAAGGCAGCATAGAACACGCGTAGTATTTGGGTTTAGGGCTGCCATCAGCATTTGTGGCGTTTTCGCTGACGCGATAAGCATCGCGTTCCTGCCAGTTCTGTTGGGCAGCGCGTTCGACTTCGTGGGGATTATAACTTTCCTGCATGAGATTTGAGCTACCAAGTAAAGGTATGAATAAAGAATAACCCTTACATTATACGGGGCAAAAAAAGTTGCGCCAGTACCATAAGAGCTAAATAATTTAACCACAAAAAAGCCCTGCAGTTGCAGGGCTCTTTGCCGAAGTCTCGCTGGGTAATACCGGAGTATTAACGTAAACGAGCTTCTTTGTACTCTACGTGTTTACGTACCACAGGGTCAAATTTTTTGATGACCATTTTTTCTGGCGTGTTACGTTTGTTTTTGGTAGTGGTGTAAAAGTGACCAGTACCTGCAGAGGATTCGAGTTTGATTTTCTCGCGTATACCTTTAGCCATGATGTAAGTCCTTTAAATAGCTGTTAGAAATAAGCGAGCGATTAAACGCGTTCGCCGCGTGCGCGCATTTCGGCTAAAACGGAGTCAATACCGTTTTTGTCGATCAAACGCAAAGCCTGGGTGGATACACGTAAACGTACCCAACGGTTTTCGCTTTCTACCCAGAAACGACGAGATTGTAGGTTAGGCAAAAAACGACGTTTAGTTTTGTTGTTTGCATGAGAAACATTGTTGCCCGACATTGGGCGTTTTCCGGTAACTCGGCATACGCGTGCCATGGTTATACCCCTTTAGAGTCTAAATCGGCTTCCGCGCTTGCAGTAAAATTGGTTACTACGGGCGCATTAAAGCACAAGCTAATTCAATAATGTTCAATCTATAAACCTATTGGCTTAGCCTAAGTAGTTCATAAAACAAAACATTCTAATATAAATGATGGGCTTTAAGCAAGCATTACACAGCTTGTTTTAGGGCTGTACGCCCAGAAAACCACGAAATAGTGACGCAAGCTGCGAGTACAGCAACAAGTGGAAGCGCTGAAAGATGGTGCCAGGAACTGACTGCAAGGCCAGCTAAAGCACCACAAAGCATTTGTAGAGTACCCATAAGGGCAGAGGCTACACCTAAGCGATGTCCTTGTGCAGAGAGAGCGAGTGCCGCTGCATTAGGGTTGATGAACCCTTGACATGCCATAAAGCCCATTAACATGGCCATCACGCCATAGATATTGATTATACCTACTAGCGTGCAGATTAAGCCAATGATTACTATAGTTAGTTGTGTATTTTGTGCGACAGAGAGCAGCCGTTGTGGCGTATAGCGATTCAATAAGCGGGCACCAATTTGGGAGGCTAGGATCAAGCAAAATGCATTTAAACCAAATAAAAAGCCAAACCACGAAGGCTTGACCTCAAAAACACTAATGAAAATACGTGGGGAGCCGCTGATATAGGCAAACATACCGGCAGAGCCAAACCCAGCGGCTAGAGAGTAAAACAGAAAGCTGCGGTGTTTAAAAAGCTCTTTGTAATTAGTGATAATGGTCTTAGGGCGTAATGGTGTTACGTGTTCGGGGGCGAGGGTCTCACGCATAAACAAGGTGGTAGCTATTAATAGAACTACGCCACAGCCTGCAATAATATAAAAAATGCTGCGCCAATTGCTTAGGAGCAGGACTTGGCCTCCGATAATAGGGGCTAAGATTGGCGTAGCTCCCATGATAAGCATAATCATTGATAAGGCTTTAGCGGCATCTCTGGTGTCTAGCTGATCTCGAATAACAGCTCTAGGAATGACCGCACCAGCAGCGCCCCCAAAGGCTTGGGCGATACGCCATAGAGTTAAATGCTCTACGTTTTGAGTGAAAGAAACAGCGAAAGAGGCGATGCTAAATAGAATTAAACCAAACAATAAAGGCAGTTTTCGGCCAAAACGATCCGAAATAGGGCCGTAAAACAGCTGCGCCAATGCCATCCCAAATAGATAGCTAGCCAAAGTGCGCTCTATGTTTCCCTCTGTGGTGTGTAGGTCTGCTGCAATTAACGGAAATGCAGGCAAATACATGTCGATGGCAAGAGGGGCTAGTGCTGTAAGCAAACCCATTAAAAGCAGCCAGGAAGGAATGCGATTGGTGAGATGGCGTTGTGGTGTGTTTGACATCGTATTTAGCTAAAAAGGGCCTTTTATAAGGCATTTATAGTAGCACGCAGTCCTTTTTTTTATGGGTTAGGGCTGAGTGCTGTAGGGTTTATTGTTTTAGCAGTCTAAACATCTCGTTGCGATCGCCACCGCGGCGACCTTGCCAAAGCTCGGTGCTTGAGGGGTAAGCCTTGTTTTGTAGATCGTCGGATAGTTTGGGAGAGGTTTGCTGAAGCACGTATTGGCAGCTAGGGTTAAAGCTAAAATTTAGTTGATTAAACGCATAGAAAGAGGCGCGCTGACCTAAGCCTAAACCGGATGCGTATATGCATTGGTTGGCTGGGATCTGTTGGATTTGTTTAGCTAAATCTCCTGAGACATGTCTATAGCTTCGGGCATAATCTAAGGCTGGCATCCAGAGTGTCACCAGCAAAAGCCACGCGGTAATAAGTCCGCCTGCCGATAAAACGGTACCGCGCCAAAGAGCTGGAGGGTGACTGCGTAGACGCCACAGAACTAAGCCAGTCCAAGCAATAGTGCCAGCCATCGCAATCAGTAAAGCAGGCCAAGCAATGCTCGTATCAAAGCCTTGAGTTTGGCGGTGAATCGTATACGCAATTTTTGGTGGCCAGCCGGTATGTTGGGCTATCCAGCCTAGCCATATAGTGGCGGCGATCAAAGAAAAACACATGACGGCAAACCAGTCGAAGCTATTGATCGCACCACGGCGAAGCGTAGGTAGGGCAAAAGCAGCTAAGACAGCAAAAGGGACAACCAGTAGTGTGTACTCGGGCTCAAAGGCTTTTTGATGAAGCGTTAGTAGAATGATGGGGCCCAGCATGAGACTAAAAGGGATAGCAATATGAGAAAAACGTAGCCAAGATCTCCACTGCCACAAAGCAACGATTACTAAGGGCCATGTGGGCCAAAGAAACCAAAGCAGATCTCGTGCGCTGCTCAATAACGATGAGTAATGAGGCCAAGATATTTGAGCCATATGCCATTGTTGCCACTGTTGCCACCAATAGGCGTAGTGTTTGGTTGGAATAATCCAGCAAAGAGCAATAAATAAGGCCAGACTGAGTGTTACAGGCAGGTATTTGGCATAAGGCCGCAAAGCTGAGCACAGCGTAAAGGCACTAATGCAACTGATGATTAAGCTGAGAGCAACCCATAACCCTTGATTTAAAAAGCTGAGTCCAATAGCACTGCCTAATAATAAGGCTGCTCGCCACGGTTTTTTGCTAAAGAGGCTGAGCGCATAAAAAGCACTGGAATATAAAGCTAGACTGAGTGGGACGGCGGAGGTCTCGTGTAAGCGCCAGATAATGCCAATAGTAGCAACGCACAGTAATAGCGCTGCGTCAGCAATCATGCGGCCATAGTCAACAGCAGAAGGCTCACCACCAAAGGGTAAGGGGAGAGGCTGAGCAGCTTTAAGACTAGCAAGCCTAAATACGCCTTGCCATAATGTGCTGATGAGGATTAGGAAGTAAATTAAATTGGGTAGTCGGGATGCAATGATGGATGCATCTAGCTCCGAGAAAAACAACTGTAATAGGGGGCTGAATAGATAAATACTACCCGCCCCTAACCAGATGGCTAGAGGGCCAGATTCTGCGTAGGCTAAGTCCCCGATCTGAGGGGTGAGGATGGTTTGCCACCCCGGGTATTGCAGTGCGCTTAACATACCTGCGAGACCAATTACATCATCGCTTTTCCAGGGGTCTCGGAAAAACAGCCCAGCAAAAATATACAGTAAACCTACGGTCCATAAAATGACGCGAGGCAGTTTGCTGGCGGCAGAGTTGGTCAGGCGAGCAGGAGTAGAGGAAGGGATAGTGTTAGGCACGGCAATAGGTGAAAGATAAGACTAGAGCGTTATCTTAAATCATATTGCGGGTGTTGGGTAAATCAGAGGGTAAGTGATGGACACAAAAAAAGCAGCCAAAAGGCTGCTTTTTGCTGCGATGCGGTATTACGCTTTTGTGCGTGTACCAGCAGTGCGAGCGAAACGGGCGCGGAATTTTTCAACGCGACCAGTTTCAACGATGCGTGTTTGAGCACCGGTGTAAAACGGGTGGGACTCGGATGTCACGTCACACTTAAATAGTGGGTATGTTTTACCGTCTAGTTCAATCGTGTCACGAGTGTGCAGAGTGGAACGTGAAATAAATGAGTTGCCGGTTTGTTGATCCAAGAACACCACTTCGCGGTATTCGGGGTGGATGCCTACTTTCATGATGTTATCCTGTTGTCTAAAGCGGACCGCCAACAGATGGATTAACAACAATCTGCCACGTATCCTGTAAAACCAAAGATTTTATCATTTATGCGCAATTTTGCAAAGAGAAACGCCTGTGAGTCAGACCGACCACAGCAAATGTTGCGTAAATGCCGAAATATAAGAGAAGAAAAGCTACATACTGCCTTGTTCAGCCAGAGAGGTAGCGTGCCCAGCGGTAATAATCAAATGGTCAAGTAAGCGTATATCTACTAACGAGAGAGCCTGTTGTAGATGTTTAGTAAGGGCTAAGTCTGCCGCACTAGGGCTACGCACACCAGATGGGTGATTATGTGCAAGTATTATAGCGGCAGCGTGGTGTTTTAGGGCAGATTTTACGATTTCTCTTGGATAGACTGAGGCTTGAGTCAATGTGCCTCTAGAGACTTCCTCGCTGGTAATTAAATGCAGTTGATTATCTAGGTAGAGAGCGATGCAATGCTCTATGGTGAGATGGCCTAATTGCGCTATGCAATAACTTTTAACTAAACGCGGCTGATCCATAACGGGGCCTAAACGTAAGCTTTGTGCTAAGGCTCGTCGATTGATTTCGCTAATGGCCTGTAGTTCACAGGCTTTTGCGATGCCTATGCCTTTTTGTTCCAGAAGTGTCTGGATTTCAGTCGCCAAAAGACCACGCAGCCCACCTAGAGTTTGCAGTAGTTGCTCTGCCAGATCTATGACTGAGTGTTGACGAGTTCCAGTGCGTAAAATGATAGCAAGCAGCTCTGCATCGCACAGAGATTGGGGGCCTGTTTGTAAAAGGCGTTCGCGAGGCCGCACACTATTTAGGGATTTGCTGTCAGAAGTCATAGTAAGCATTAAAATAGGTAAATTAATCAAGACTTAGACTTATTAGGGTGACAGACCTTGAACTCAGAAAACCAAGACCAGCGGCCAATTGTCCATGAGGACTCTTACTTAACTTTGCATTATTGCATTCAAATTATGACCGGACCGGCCGGAGGAACC
This sequence comes from uncultured Paenalcaligenes sp., assembly GCF_947630565.1. NCBI lineage: Bacteria > Pseudomonadati > Pseudomonadota > Betaproteobacteria > Burkholderiales > Alcaligenaceae > Paenalcaligenes > uncultured Paenalcaligenes sp. Next base: position 30,673 of record NZ_CANRIC010000001.1, on the reverse strand, counting down.
ATATTTGCAAATACCTTCGATGGCCGTCCGGCAACATTGCAAATGGGGATAGGGCAATGGTCTCCGGGTTTAGAACACGTGTTATTAGGTAAGGCCGAGGACGAGGTCTTTGGCTGCACGCTAGAACCTGCTCAGGCTTATGGAGACCGCAATCCGGTGTTGGTACAGTGGGTTGATAAAGAGATGTTAGGTGATTTGACCGATCCTGATAAAAATTACGAAACAGGCGACATGGTGGAGTTTGCTTCTCCTACCGGTGTTCGTTATGCAGGTGTGTTAAAAGAGTGGGGCGAAGAGGCCGCCTTATTTGATTTTAATCATCCTTTAGCGGGTGCTCAAATTCGCTTAGACGTACATATTTTAGGAATACTATGAAACCTCAGATTGAATCTTTAGAAAATATGCAGGTCATGTTGGCCCAGCCACGTGGTTTTTGCGCAGGTGTTGATCGTGCTATTGATATCGTAGAGCGTGCTTTAGAAATTCATGGCAAGCCCATTTATGTGCGTCACGAGATTGTTCATAATCGTTATGTAGTTGAAAACCTCCGTAATAAAGGTGCGATTTTTATCAACGAGCTTGAGCAAGCACCAGCAGGGTCTATTGTTGTTTTTTCTGCTCATGGTGTGTCTTTAGCTGTGCGCGAAGAGGCCGAGGAGCGAGGCCTAACGGTATTTGACGCGACCTGTCCGTTGGTCACTAAGGTACACCGAGAAGTCTCCAAAATGCGTAAGGATGGTCGTGAGATCATCATGATTGGTCATAAGGGACATCCCGAGGTTGAGGGGACGTTAGGCCAAGCAAACGAAGGTATGTTTTTGGTAGAAACAGTTCAAGACGTTCAGGATTTACAGGTGACAGATCCAGATAATTTGGCTTTTGTAACCCAAACAACCCTATCAGTAGATGATGCCGCAGAGGTTGCGGAGGCGTTGCGTTTGCGCTTTCCTAATATTGTTGAGCCTAAAAAGAGTGACATTTGTTATGCCACCCAAAACCGTCAAGATGCGGTGAAATTTATGGCGCCACAGTGTGATGTGGTATTGGTTGTTGGTAGTGTAAATAGCTCTAATTCAAATCGGTTACGAGAGGTTGCGGAGCGTATTGGCACCGCTGCGTATTTATTGGATGACCCCGCTATGATTCAACCCGAGTGGTTTGCAGGAAATCCTCGAGTGGGGATTACAGCAGGGGCTTCTGCGCCAGAAGAGCTAGTTGAACAAGTTATTGATCGTATTAAAGAGCTAGGGGCCATATCGGTGCGGACTTTAGATGGAGTAGAGGAGACGATTTCCTTTCCTTTGCCTAAAGAGCTATCTAGAAAAATAGTAGAAGCTGACGCAGAGTAAAAACTAAGGCTGAACCATAATTAACGCATACGTCAACGTGTGCGTTTTTTTTACATTTGTCTTTTGCTTTTTGGGTAATTTTTCGGTTATAAATAGACCCCCTTAACGGGATAGTGTCTATTGCAAAGTTTTGTAGAGCATTTACATAAATTGGCTGTTCAGGCTACAGGTGCCATATAGAGCATGTTAAAAGAGTCTAACTCCATTGCAACATTAGTTTAAAAGCAAGAAAATCGCGATGTGTGAATGCCATGCTACACAACAGCTGTAACAGTGAGTTGATTAGTCAGGTCAGATGTATCGCATCTTATTCAACGATTACAAGGGAAATCATGAGTACAACAAATAAATTATTGGCTGGCGCCGCTATTTTGGTGGCTGCGTATGCAGGTTCGTCATGGTATGTAGGTAAAAAAGCAGAAGCCGAGATTAATCATCAAGTTAATGAAATCAATGCCGCCATTGCGACACAGTTAGCATTAAGCTTAGGCGAAGGCGAAATTAAGCTGAATGTAGTCGATTACGATCGTGGCTGGTTTAGCTCTAAAGTGAATTACGAAATACGAATTAAGAGTGCTAAAGATGAGCAGTTCCAGTTTTTGGCGCAAGACCATCTGCGCCACGGTCCTTTCCCTTTTGCCGCAATAGCCAAAGGCCACATCGCTCCTCTGTTGGCATATAGCGATGCTAAGTTATTGCCAACTAAAGAAACTCAGCCCCTATTTGATGCCGCCAAAGGAGAGGAGCCGCTACGCGCTCATAGTTTCATTAGCTTTGGTGGTGCCACTAAAACAGTGATTGATTTGGCTGCTATTGATTACCGAGATGAGGATGGTAATCAAGTGTTGATGGCTAAGTCCGAAGGACAGGTGGACTATGTGCGCAAGGGTGGAAAGGAGCAGGCAGATTTCACCATGACCTTCCCTAGTCTTAGTCTTGTGGTCGATGAGGGTGATCTACATGTTCAGCTAAATGGGATGCGAGCTAATGGTTCAATCACTGAGCAAGATAAAGCTCAGGCCTCTGAGGGCGAGCTACATATCGATCAGTTAGGGATCAACGTGGAGAACTCCACCCAAATTTTTATTGAAAATATTAAAACAGCTTCAAGCTATGAGGTAAAAGATGGCTTGTTAGATAGTACGCTGACATATGACTTTGGGAAGATCTTGGCGGATAAGCAAGATCTGGGTCAAATGCAACTGGATGTGGGTGTAAAACGTCTTGATTATGTGATGTTAAATCAGTTGTCGCAAGTGGACGACCTAGACTCCATGGATGAGGACGAGCTATTACCGATGATTAAACAGATCTTGGTAAATAAGCCCGAGGTCTATATCAATAACTTTATGTTGAGCAACCCTGCTGGCTCTAGCACCTTAACGTCAGATGTACGTTTTGCGACAACCGCGCTAGACCCAGTAGAAAACGAAGAGCTTGATTTAGGGCATTATGTAGAGAGCTTAAATGCGGATATACGCTTGTCACGTCAAATGATTAAGGGCTATTTCTCTGGTGAAAACATGATTAGCAGTATGGCTGATATGTTCTTTAACAGTGCGGCCGAAGAAGCCCAAGAGGCCGGTTTAGTGGAATATGACGGTAATGAGGCTAAATTGGCATTGAGTTTTGATGCTGCAACAAATAAATTGCTACTAAATAACAAACCGATTAGCGTAGAGGAATTGGTTCAGATCTTGTTTAGCATGCAAATGGGTGGCGGTTTATTCTAAGCCCGCGTCTAACAGCAGTTGATGGGTTTGGTATAGATCCAAGCCCATTACGCCACTGTAGCTGCCTTCGATATGCTCAATAAAGGCAGCAGCTAAGCCCTGAATGCCGTAGGCTCCGGCCTTACCAAGCGGTTCTTGGCTGTGGCAATAGCGCTCTATTTCTTTTGGACTGAGGGTTTTAAACCGAATCAGACTAGAAGACAGAGCGCTATATTTTTGCCCTTGATAACTGAGACAAGATGCGGTGTGTACATGATGCGTCGTGCCTGAAAGCGCATGCAAGAGTTGTGCGGCATGCGCTAGATCGGTTGGCTTGCCAAGAATTTCCCCTCGAAGCTCTACGGTTGTGTCCGCACAGAGAATAGGCCAATCACGATGCAAATGAGGTTGAGATTGGCGCCAATGGAGGGCTTGCCGTAGTTTGTCTAGCGCTGTTCTTTGCACATAGGCAATGGCGGTTTCAGAGGGCAAAATAGGCTCATCCTCTCCAACGGGGGCGGGGACTCGCAATACCTCATGGTTGATGTGTAATTGATTTAAAAGCTCGTGACGTCTTGGACTGGCCGAGGCGAGATAAATGGATTGTTGCATTAACATAAGGTATGCGTGAAGCGCCGCTATGTGAGGCTTATGGTATTTGCAAAATGTGCATGCTATTGGTGCCACTTGGTTGATCAATAGCACCTTTTGTTAGGATAATCCAGTCACCTGATTGCACAGCCTGCTGAGCCGATAAGTGTTTCATGGCTGCCGTTGCAACCTCGTCAGTAGTAAATTGGTTGGCATCAAAGTTCATGCTGTAGACGCCTCTGAATAGGGCTGCTCTTTGCTGCGTGGCAGGGTGACGTGTAAAGCAGAAAATAGGCACGGTGGATTTAATGCGTGACATGATAAGCGGTGTTCTACCGCTTTCACTCAAGCTAATGATTGCTTTAATGCCGGGATAATGGTTTGCTGCATACATGGCAGATAGGGCAATGGTGTCATCACAGCGTGTAAAGGTTTCACCAATACGGTGCTTAGATAGACCACTGGTAGGTTCAGCTTCAGCACCTACACAAATACGAGCCATGGCTGTTATGGCTTCGACTGGGTATTGGCCTGTTGCACTTTCACCCGATAACATGACTGCATCCGTGTAGTCGAGGACGGCATTTGCCACGTCTGACACCTCGGCGCGGGTAGGTACGGGGCTATGTGTCATTGATTCCATCATTTGGGTGGCAGTAATCACAATTTTATTTAAACGACGGGCGTGTTGAATAATGCGTTTTTGAATACCCACCAAGCGGGCGTCTCCTACCTCTACACCCAAATCGCCACGAGCAACCATAACGCCATCACTCACGGAAATAATATCATCCAAGGCGTCATCATCGGCGACTGCCTCAGCACGTTCAATTTTTGCGATGATCCACGCGTCTGAACCGGCTGCTTGGATTAGCTCTCTAGCTTGTTGAATATCACGGCCATAACGCGGAAAAGAGACGGCAATATAGTCGAGTTGTAATTCCGCCGCCAGTTTAATGTCGTCTTTATCTTTGTCTGTGAGACTAGGCGCAGAGATGCCACCCCCCCGACGGTTGATCCCTTTGTTATTGGATAGTTCGCCTGCGTTGATAACAGTAGTTTCAACGCAATCAGCGTGAACCTGAGTAACCTCTAGGACGATTTTGCCATCATCAAGCAATAACTCATCACCCGGGTGGCAGGCCTCAATTAAAGGGGGGTATTCGACGGCGACAATATCTTGATTTCCCGCATCGGCAGGATGAGTCGTCGATAGGGTAAAGCGTTGTCCCTGAACCAGTTGTACCGCTTGATTGATAAAGCGCGCAATTCTAATTTTTGGGCCTTGTAGGTCACCCATAATTCCCACAAAACGACCATGCTTTGCGGCTAGAGAGCGAACTAGCTGTGCTTTTTCACGATGGCTGTCGGCAGAGCCGTGGGAAAAATTTAAACGAGCTACATCTAAGCCAGCTAAGATAAGTTTTTCAATAGCGACCGCATTATCGCTAGCAGGGCCTAAGGTAGCAACAATTTTCGTTCGTCTTTTTGCCATGATTAGCTCCGGTGGTAAGGGTGGTTATGATTGATAGACCAAGCTCTATAGATTTGTTCGGCTAAGAGTACACGCACCATAGGGTGCGGTAAGGTTAAATCTGATAAGCGAATTTTCTGTGGGCAGCGATTTTTAAAATCTGGATCTAAGCCATCTGGCCCACCAATAATAATAGCCAGATCACATCCGCTATCCCGCCATTGTTGCAGTTGATCTGCTAATTGTATTGTCGTGAGATTGCGTCCTTTTTCATCTAAGGCAACAACATGAGCATGGGCGGGGATAGCTGCCTCGATACGCTTGGCCTCTGCGCTCATCATTTGCGGGACGGTTTTGCCTGTGGTGCGAGGCTCCGGTTTAATTTCTTTGAGTTCTAGCGCGTAGTCTGCAGGCATGCGTTGACTATAGTCTTGCCATGCAGTGACGACCCAATCAGGCATACGTTGCCCTACAGCAATAATAGTGATTTTCATAAAGCGCAACGCCCTCTACGGGCGTTGTATTAGTCATCAGATAGGTTAGGCATTTGGTCCGTTTTGAGATTGAGCTCAATCGGGTATTCGCCCCAGATTTCTTCGAGATTGTAGTATTCACGAATCGCGGGCTGCATATTGTGAATCACAATATCACCTAAATCCACTAAAACCCATTCTCCGGTTTCGGCTCCTTCGTAGGCTAAAACCTGTAGACCTGCTTTTTTTGCAGCATCTACAATATTGTCTGCTAAGGCTTTGGTTTGGCGAGCGTTACCGCTTGCAATGACAACGCGGTCAAATAGACCGGTAATTTTTGACGTGTCAAAGGCTTTAATGTCTTTGGCGCGCACGTCTTCTAGGGCATCTACGACAAGGCGCAGCTGATCTTCGATATTCATAAGAGTTTTCATGGCTGATAAATGTTGTGTTGTTTAATGTAGTGCTCAATGGATTGAGGCAACATATTTGCTACGGACTGATGCTGTTGTAGCCGTTTACGTATCAGCGTAGCGGAAATTGGGGTCGGAGCAAAGTCGATAATGGATATGGTTTTGCCCTGATGCTGTAAGTACTGCTGTAGCTCTGGCGCGGGAAGCAACGACGATCCTGGGCGTTGTGCCACGGCTAGGTCTACATAATTTAAGATGTCTTGCCACCGATGCCAAGTATGAAAGTTTTGCAGTTGATCTGAGCCTAGAATCCAAAAATAATGGGCCTGATCTGTTAATTGACTGACAGTGTCATAAGTGTAAGTACTGCCACCCCGTTGTATTTCGATGGGGTTTACGGTGAGTTTTGGATAAGGCTTGACTGCTAACTGTAGCATAGCCAGACGCTGCGTAGCAGAGGCCCCTAAGTGTTTTTTTTGCCATGGATTTGCGGCTGGAATCAGTTGGACTTGATTCAAGTTAATATCACGTTGCGCCGCATTCGCTAAAGCGATGTGGGCAACGTGAACGGGGTCAAAACTGCCCCCAAGTAATCCTATACGTTGTCTAACCATTCGCGAGGTTTTAAAAACTCGTGTAGTTTGGCTTCAGGGCTATTCGGCTCAGGTTCCCAGCAATAACGCCATGCTGCCATAGGAGGCATAGAGAGCAAAATAGACTCTGTGCGTCCACCTGATTGCAGGCCAAACAAGGTGCCTCGGTCAAAGACCAGATTAAATTCTACATAGCGTCCACGGCGATAGGCTTGAAAATCGCGTTCACGTTCGCCATATGTCATGTGTCGACGAGCGGAGACAATAGGCATATAAGCTTTAGTGAAATGATCACCCACAGAGCGAATTAAAGCAAAGCTTTGTTTAAAGTTAGGTGTGCTTAAATCATCAAAGAAAATACCACCTATGCCACGCGTTTCTTGGCGATGTTTTAAGTAAAAGTAGTCATCACACCATTTTTTATACGCTGGGTATTTGTCTTGACCAAAAGGCGCCAAGGCGTCAGCACACATCTGGTGAAAATGTATAGCGTCTTGTTCGTGGGGATAGTAGGGCGTTAGATCCATACCACCTCCAAACCAAAAAACGGGGTCTTGAGCATCGTTTGTGGCATGTGCCACAAACATACGTACATTCATATGTGTGGTAGGAATGTGTGGGTTGCGAGGGTGTATCACTAGGGAGACGCCCATCGCCTCCCATGGGCGCCCAGCGAGCTCAGGTCGATGCGCACTGGCACTAGGGGGGAGCTGAGTGCCTTTGACGTGGCTGAACAAAACAGCTGCACGTTCAAATAAAGCACCACCCTCTAGGTAGCGAGAAATGCCACCGCCCCCTTCGGTCCGATCCCATGTGTCGGTGGTAAAGGAGGAGCCGTCTGCTGCCTCAAGCTGACTGACAATATGTTGTTGTAAGCCAGTGAGGTAGTCATAAACAGGTTGTACAGAAAAAGGCATGGCGTTATTCATTAGTTGGTAAGGCGCGCCAGCCAATATCGCTGCGGTATTGTTTGCCATCAAAATGGATACGGGAAGTCGTGGCGTAAGCGGCATCTTGGGCGCGACGAATTGACTCGCCCAATGCTGTGATACACAGTACACGGCCACCGCTGGTTTTTAGCTCATTGTTGTTCAAGGTAGTGCCAGCATGAAAGACCATGCAGGTCTCAGAGTCAGCGGGTAAGGGCTGAATGACATCACCTAAACGAGGGTTTTCAGGGTAGTTGGCAGAGGCCATTACCACCCCAATAGCAGTCCGGCGATCCCAATCGATAGTGGCTTGGTCTAATTGACCAGCAAAAGCCATTTCAAATGTTTCTGTTAGGTCGTTTTTGATACGCATCATGATAGGTTGCGTTTCAGGGTCACCTAAACGGCAGTTGTACTCAAGTACTTTGATCGGTCGCGTGGCATCTGGGCCATCATCAATCATTAGCCCCGCATAGAGGAAGCCTGTGTAAGGAATTCCTTCTTTGGCCATACCCTGTAATGTTGGGTTAATGACCTCACGCATAATGCGATTATGTAGAGTCGGGCTGACGATAGGAGCTGGTGAGTAAGCACCCATACCACCTGTATTCGGGCCCTCGTCACCATCTTTCAACCGTTTGTGATCTTGGCTGGTTGCCATAGGTAAAACATGATTACCATCACACATGACGATAAAGCTGGCTTCTTCGCCAGTTAGGAACTCCTCGATAACAACACGAGCTCCTGCCTCGCCAAACATGCCGCCGCCTAACATATCATCAACCGCATCTAGGGCTTCTTGTTCAGTCATTGCAACAATGACCCCTTTGCCAGCAGCTAAACCGTCTGCTTTTACGACAATGGGTGCACCTTGTTCACGTATGTAGGCTTTGGCTTGTTCGGCATCCGTAAAGCTGCCATAAGCAGCAGTAGGGATGTGATTACGTTGCATAAAGTCTTTGGCGTATTCCTTAGAGCTTTCTAATTGAGCAGCGGCTTGAGTTGGGCCGAAGATCTTTAAGCCCTCTGCACGAAAGGCATCCACCACCCCAGCAGCGAGAGGGGCTTCTGGCCCCACTACAGCAAAGGCAATGTGATTGTCTTTAGCAAATTGAACGAGATCAGCCACGGCGGTGATATCGACGTTTTGCATACGTTCGCCCGTTGCTGTGCCACCATTGCCTGGAGCAACAAAGACGGTATTCACACGTTGAGATTGAGTTAGGCGCCATGCCAAGGCATGTTCACGGCCGCCACCGCCGATAACTAATAGCTTCATATAGGGAAAAGTCAGTTTAGACCTTAAAAGAGATAAATAAAATTATTCAGTTTCGTCCATGACGGCCGTTGTGTAGACCTCTTGAACATCATCTAAGGACTCTAGCGCATCTAGCATTTTTTGCATCATGATCGCATCATCGCCTTCGAGCTCTGTGTCGGCCTCGGCTTTCATGGTGACCTCAGCGACTTCAGGAGTTAAGCCTGCGGCCTCGAATGCCTGTTTAACGGCAGCAAAGTCAGTGGGCTCACAGATAACTTCGATTAAGCCTTCTTCGTCGGTGATGATGTCTTCAGCACCAGCCTCTAGGGCAGCCTCCATGACGGATTCTTCGCTCGTGCCAGGGGCAAAAATAAATTGGCCACAATGTTTAAACTGAAAAACCACTGAGCCATCAACCCCAAGGTTGCCACCGAATTTACTAAAAGCGTGACGAACTTCAGGGGCGGTACGGTTACGGTTATCCGTTAAACAATCCACGATCACTGCTGCGCCACCGACGCCGTAGCCCTCGTAGCGGACTTCTTCGTAGTTGCCCTCGTCAGCACCACCTGCGCCGCGTTGTACAGCTCGATTCACGTTGTCTTTAGGCATATTGGCTGCAGTCGCCTTGTCCATAGCTAAACGCAAGCGCGGGTTAGCTTCGGGGTCAGGGCCTCCCTCGCGAGCAGCAACGGTGACTTCGCGGATGATTTTTGTCCAGATTTTTGAGCGCTTAGCGTCCTGGCGCCCTTTGCGATGTTGGATATTAGCCCATTTACTGTGACCAGCCATAACAAATACCAAAAGAAATAAGTGAAGAGAAAAGTACCAAGACCTGAGTAGTTACTCTGTGTTTAGTACTTGGCGTGGACTACACTATAACGACATGTGTAGATTGGAATATACCCTTAATTGTATAACGATAGGAGACAGCATGACCACATTGATCATTGCCGTAGGTAGTCCAGAGTCAAATCAACGTTGGGCTGATGTGTTCGCTCAATTAGCGCCCAAGTGGCAAATTGTGTGTTGGGATCAGGTCGGCCATACGGTTGAAGCTGACTTTGCGGTAGTCTGGCGCCCATCTATACAATTATTTAAGGATCAGCCCCGTTTACAGGCCATATTCAATATTGGCGCAGGGGTTGATGGCATTGATTTTACCCAAGTCCCTGATTCTGTTCCAGTCTATCGCGTTGAAGATGCCGGGATGGCAGTGCAAATGGCTGAATATGCGGTATACGGAGCCATGCTTGCTACACAACGATTTATGCCTTATGTAGACCAGCAGTACGATAAAAAGTGGGAGCAACAAGAGCCAATCTATAAGACAGAGTGGCCGGTAGGGGTGATGGGCTATGGAAAAATTGGTGAAAAGGTCGCGCAGACTTTACAGTTATTAGGTTATCCCGTATCCGTATGGGTGCGTTCAGAACGTCCTAGTCCTGATGGGATGGATTTGTTTTTCGGCTCCCGTTCTTTGCCTAGTTTTTTAGAGCAAAGTCGTATCTTGATTAATGTTTTGCCGTTGACGGATGAAACCAGAGGGATTGTGAATAACACCTTACTGGCCCAACTGCCCCCCCAGAGTTTTTTTATTAATATGGCTAGAGGGCCGCATGTAGTGGATGAGGATTTGCTTGCTGCTATTGATCATGGACATCTTAGCGGGGCGTTGTTGGATGTTTTCCATGTAGAGCCGTTACCGCAGGACCATCCTTTCTGGACGCATCCTGCCATACACGTCACGCCACATATCTCAGGTGTGTCGTTACGAGAGCCAACAGCCCAGCAGATTCAGGCAAAGATTCAACTGTTCTTGCAAAACCAGCCCGTAAGTGGCTTGGTTGAGCGTGAGCGTATGTATTAACGAAGACAGGCTATAAGCCCAACGAGGAGAGCAGCATGACGACGATGATTAAGGCAATTCGCCTTACGCAAAATGGTGGCCCCGAGGTAATGCAATGGGTCGATATTCCTTTGGTCGAGCCTAAGGCGAATGAGGTTTTGGTACGCAACAAAGCGGTGGGTCTGAACTTTATTGATATTTATTTCCGCGATGGCCTTTATCCAGGGGAATTGCCGCATGGCTTGGGTTTTGAGGGGGCAGGCATTGTAGAGGCTATTGGTGCAGAGGTAACGCATTTGCGCGTCGGCGATCGTGTTGCGTATGGGCAGGGGCCACTAGGTGCTTATGCGCAGGCGCATTGTTTACCCGCAGATCGTGTGGTGAGATTGCCCGATAGCATTAGCTTCGAGGAGGGGGCCGCGATGATGCTCAAAGGGTTAACGGTGCAGTATTTATTTCGCCAAACCTATCGATTAGAGCCGGGCCAAACCATATTGTTTCACGCTGCCGCAGGTGGTGTGGGGTTAATCGCGTGCCAGTGGGCTAGGGCCTTAGGGGTGAAAATGATTGGCACTACCTCCAGTGCAGAAAAAGCCGAGTTAGCCTTATCTCATGGGGCTTGGCAAACCATTAACTACAAAACGGAAGATGTCGTGCAGCGTGTGCGCGAACTGACGGAGGGTGAAATGGTGCCGGTTGTTTATGATGGGGTTGGGGCGGCAACCTGGGAGCGATCTTTAGATTGTTTACAGCCTAGAGGCTTGATGGTGAGCTATGGCAATGCTTCAGGTCCAGTGACAGGCGTTAACTTAGGCCTATTGGCTCAAAAAGGGTCTTTGTATGTGACCCGACCGATGATTGCGAGCTATGTGCCTACTCAGGCTACCATGCAGGCAGCAGCGACAGAGCTGTTTGATCTAGTGACAGCGGGTCAGATTACCATATCCATAGGCCAGCGTTTTTCTCTTCAGGATGTAGCTCAGGCACATCACGCCTTGGCTTCTGGGAAAACGACCGGAGCCACTGTTTTAACCATTGATTAGGTAGTTGATAGCAAAAAGGGCTGGATGCCGTCTTGAGTTGGATTCAGCCCTGTTTTAGTGAGTATTTGCTTTACAGCTCAATCACTTTTTAGTCGTTTTGTGCCTCTAGGTGGTATTTCTGGACGCGCTCTACTTCGTTTTTAGAACCAAGCACTACACCTACACGTTGGTGTAGGCCTGTAGGTTGAATATCTAAAATACGATTAGCACCATCTACGGCAGCGCCACCGGCTTGCTCGACCAAGAAACTCATTGGGTTGGCCTCATACATTAAGCGCAGTTTGCCATGACGTACGGACTCTCGTTGATCGCGTGGGTACATGAAAATACCGCCACGACTTAAAATACGATGTACATCAGCAACCATAGAAGCAATCCAACGCATATTGTAATTTTTTTCTAGGGGGCCTTCTTTGCCAGCCAAACACTCATCGATATAGCGACTGATAGCTGGTTCCCAATAGCGCTGGTTAGACATATTAATAGCAAACTCTGCGGTGTTTTCAGGGATACGGATATTAGGGTTTGTTAATACCCACGATCCGGTTTCTCGATCCAAGGTAAAACCGACTACGCCTGCACCAACTGTCAAAATCAGCATGGTTTGTGGGCCGTATACGGCGTAGCCTGCGGCCACTTGCTTTACCCCAGGTTGTAGAAAATCGGCCTCTTGTACATCACGGCTTTGGGATTCTTCAGGTAGTTGTAAAACAGAGAATATCGTACCGATAGAGACGTTGACGTCAATATTGGAGGAGCCATCTAAAGGATCAAATAATAAAAGGTTTTTACCCTTAGGTTGATGCTTTGGGATGCGATGTAAAGTGTCCATTTCCTCAGAGGCCATTGCGGCAAGATTACCACCCCATTCATTTGCCTCTAATAGAATGTCATTTGACATGACATCGAGTTTTTTTTGTACTTCGCCTTGGACGTTTTCACTATCTAAACTGCCTAGAACTCCGCCTAGGGCTCCTTTACTGACGGCATGACTAATGGCTTTGCATGCGCGAGCGACGGTTTCAAGTAGCAATCGAACGTCAGCTGTGACTACGCCATGTTTACGCTGTTGCTCGACTAAGTAATGAGTTAGGTTCTTTTTTAAGTGCATAGTGTTATTCAATAGTTAGGGCTTTATGAATGATTTCGGTAACGTTAGCGGAGAGCTTCGGCTGTTGAGCGATTGATTGTAGTCGCACTTGGAGTTGAAAGCGCTGGGGCTCTACAAACTGAGACCAATTATCAAAAGCACGACATAGACGTGCAGAAATTTCTGGATTTAAGGCATCTAAAGCGAGGACTTGATCGCGCCAGAAATCATAGCCTGATTCCGTATGGATAGCCGTTATGTTATTGGTGCAAAACTGAAAGATCAATGCGCGAGCCCGATTTGGGTTACGTAAATTGAAATCAGGGTGTTGCTGTAATTGTAGCGCTTGTTCGACATCAAAATAGGGCGCTGTGGCCTGCACACTAAACCAACGATCAATCACCAGAGCATTATGCTGCCATTGGTCATAAAAAGCGGTTAGATAGTGTTCGCGCAACTCGGCATCAGCATAATGAACCAAGACAGTCAGCGCCCCCCATTGATCGGTCATATTTGTGGCTTGAGCATACTGCTGTGCCGCAATGCGTAGGGCCTCTGGGTGTTTTGCTATCGCTGCCTGTTTGAGCGCTAGGTTCTTTAAGGCGCGGACTCCAGCTGATAAGGCATCAGGACTATAGGTGGCGTTGGCTGTAGGTTGATGATCGTGATAAAGCGTTAACCATTGTGCAGAAAACCGTTCAGCCAGTGCTTGCTCAAGGTGTTGGTGTGCGGCTTGGATAGAGAGTGGGTCCATCGGGCGCTGCTGCGAGAGCAGTTGACGCACAGAGGGTAGACTAAGGGCTCGACTTAGATAGGCGGCTGAAAGAGTGCGGTCTTGGATAAGCTGCCCCCAGACCTCAATCAGTGCGTCTTCGTTTGCCTCTGCATTAGCGTTAGTCAAACTGAAAATAGTTTGACTGGCTAGTTCTTGAATAGCTTGCCAACGAGAAAAAGCATTGTCATCGTATTTAGCTAAGGTGACTAATTCAGAAGTTGGGCGCTCATAGTTAACAATGATAGGGGCAGAAAAGTCTCGTAACAGTGATAAGACGGGGGCGGACTGGACCTCGTTAAATACGACTTGCTGTTCTGCCTGATCGATGCGCAACATAAACTCATGGTTACGGTCTTGATGTAAGCAGACTTTCTGTGTTTGTCCAGCCTGATTTAAAAAACCAATTTTAAAGGGAATAAGCAGTGGTTTTTTATCTTTGGTAGGTGCTAATAGTTCTACGCCTACTGCTGGGTTTTCTTGTTTAAAAAATAATGTAGCCTGTTGTTGTTTTGCATCATAGTGAAGAGTAATTGTCACTGTAGGAGTGCCAGCTTGCTCGTACCAACCAGAAAAAGCCTCTAAATTTAACCCTGGATTTTGTTGTTGGTATTGCTCGTCCATGATTTGTTTAAAGTCATCGCAGGTAATAGCTTGGCCATCAAATCGGGCAAAGTAATTATTTAATGCGGCTTGAAAACCAGACTCTCCTAATAAAGTATGGAACATACGGATGACTTCAGCCCCTTTTTCATAAATTGTCGCTGTATAGAAGTTACTGATCTCCTCGTAGCTATTAGGACGAATAGGGTGTGCCATTGGGCCCGCATCTTCAGGAAACTGAGCCACACGTAGGACACTAACATCATCAATGCGTTTAACGGCTCTGGCACTTTTTGCTGCGTGGCCTTCTAAGCCCATGGCCATCATATCTGCACTGAATTCTTGATCTCTAAAAACAGTTAGCCCTTCTTTGAGTGATAGCTGGAACCAGTCTCTGCAGGTGACTCGATTACCTGTCCAATTATGAAAATACTCATGGCCAATGACAGCTTCAATATCTCTATAGCTTTGATCTGTTGTGGATTCTGGCTGGGCTAAAACGTAGGCAGCATTAAAGACATTTAAGCCTTTATTTTCCATGGCTCCCATATTAAAGTCAGCCGCCGAAACCACCATATAGCGGTCTAAGTCTAGTTCTAGTCCAAATCGTTGCTCATCCCAGCGCAATGAGCTAATTAAGCTTTGCATCGCCCACTCGGTTTTGTCGTAATCGCCCTTATCGCTGATGAGTTGTAGCAGGACTTCTCGACCTGATGCTGTTTTGATTTTTTCTTCTCTGCAATCAAAATCACCAGCGACCACTGCAAACAAGTAAGAGGGTTTAGCGAAGGGATCCTCCCAGACAGCTTTATGTTGATTGTTGTCTAAGTCTGACTGGCTAATTAAATTTCCGTTAGATAATAAGTAAGGAAATTGTGTCTTATCGCCAATGAGCTCTACCGTATAACGGCTTAGTACATCTGGGCGGTCGGCAAACCAAGTGATACGTCTAAAGCCTTCTGCTTCACATTGGGTAAAGAGCTGTCTGCCTGATTGATATAACCCCATTAGTGTGGTGTTTTTCTCTGGTTCGCAGATGCTTTCTATTTCAATCAGATGCTCAGTGTTGGTTAAAGATAGGTGTAAATGGGTGTCTGTTAATTGGTATTGATCTGCTGATAACGTCATGCCATCAACCCGTATAGAAACAAGGGTTAATTCCTCGCCGTCTAATACTAAAGTCGTAGATGGTTTTTTGGTATATACCGTGAAACGACTACACACTTTTGTTTGATCGAGGTTAAGAAAAAATTGTAAGTGTAAGTACGGGATTTGGTAAGGATAAGGCTGGTAATCGTTGCGTAGTATGCTTTGGCTCATGGCGGGTATAGACAGAGATAAATAAAAAAGGCTTATGATGGATATTGTAGACCGTGTTGCTTAATAAGGAGTATTTATGCGTGAAATGATCCATGCCCCTCTACGACAGGGGGTACGCTGGTTAGCCATACTGGCGGGGGTGCTGTTGCTAAGTGCTTGTGCATCGACTTGGTCAGCAAAAGTGACCACTTTTCAAAACTGGCCTCAGGATGCTATCACTGATCGTTATACGATTCAGGCCGCTACAGAGGGGCGCAGTGAGCTTGAGTATCAGGCGGTTGCTGATAGCTTACGGATAGCGATGGGGGCACAAGGATTGGTGGAGGGTGATAAAAATAGCCGCCTTCAGGTTAGCTTTAGCTATGACAGTGTATTGACTCGTCAGTGGGTGGAACAATATGCCGATCCTTATTTCAATGGATTCCATTCACGTGGATATATGTTTGGGGGATTTGGTTTTGGATCGAATTACGGGGGTGGTGTTTTTTATAGCCCGCAATTAATTTCAGTACCCGTCGATATATATAAAAATACCTTACAGGTAGTTATAAGAGATTTAAATAGTGGTAATAGGGAAATATATAATGTGACCGCTATATCTGAAAGTGATAACGATAATCTAATTGAAATAATACCTTATTTATCTAAAGCGGCATTTGCTAACTTTCCTGGGGATAATGGTAAAACGCAGCATATAAAAATAAAGCGCAACCCATAATGGTGTTGCGCTTTATTGGATGGCCCGTGGCAGGGGCCTGAGGCCGTAACGATTATTCTTTGATTAAGAATGTATCGCGGCTTTTACCTTTGCTTTCGGCCTCTACGATCCAACGTGGAGGACGACCACGACCTGTCCATGTGTCACCGGTTTCAGGGTTTTTGTAGCGGGCCGGGGCTGTGCTCGCTGCAGTTGCACGGTTCTCACGACGGTCAAATGCTTGAGCAATTTCCTCGGGTGTGATTTCGTATTCCATCATTGAGCGCACGATGGAAGTGATAACAGGACGACGCTGGCGAGTATGCAATGTACGCATTTTACGCTCTAGCTTTTGGATCTGTTTTTCGATTTCCTGCTTTTCAGTTAGAAAGGCTTCTTGAGGCATTATATTTTCCTGTGTTTACTATTTCATTATTGAACTATTTTATAAGCGGCTTTTTTGCCGTCAGTAGCTTTATTTTAACTCTATTTTTGCCAACATGAAAATATATAAAAGGTTTCTTTTTTTTGCAAACCTATTTACAGAGGAATAGTGATGAAATCGTCCATACAAAATCCAAAAAGAGTTGCTGCGATACAGATGGTTTCATCTGCAGATAAAGCACAAAACTTACATGAAGCCAGCCTTTTGATTAAACAAGCAGTAGATCAAGGAGCCATTATTATCGCGTTGCCCGAGTATTTTTGTTTTATGGGCTTGGCGGACAAGGATAAAAATGACCATGCTGAGGAGTTTGGTGCTGGAGTGATACAGGATCACTTAGCGGCCTTAGCTGCAGAGCACGGCATTTATTTGATAGGAGGTACCTTACCACTACGTTCTAGCGAGCCAGAGCGCTTTTACAATAGTTGTTTGGTGTATGATCCTAGCGGTCAGTGTGTAGGACGCTATGACAAAATTCATTTATTTGGCTTCACACGCGGGGCTGAAAGTTATGATGAGTCAAAGGCTATTGTGGCAGGCACATTTGCCCCCACTGTAATAGAGAGCCCTTATGGAAAAATAGGTTTAGGCATCTGTTACGATTTACGGTTTCCCGAGCTATTTCGGGCAATGGATGAGGTAGACATATTGGTGCTACCCTCTGCTTTTACTTATACAACTGGGCAGGCACACTGGGAGACATTGCTACGAGCTCGCGCCATAGAAAATCAATGTTATGTTTTGGCTCCCGCCCAAGGTGGTCATCATCAAAATGGGCGTCGCACATGGGGGCATAGTATGCTGATTGATCCATGGGGGAAAATTCTAGACTGCGTGCCTACTGAGGCCGGTTATGCCTGGGGTGATATAGATACTGAATACCTACAGCAGGTGCGACAACAGCTACCTGCCTTACGCCATCGGCGTATTGAGATTTTGAAACAAAAGGACAATAAATGACACAAACCCGTTCGGCTGTAGATGCGATCGCCACAGCAAAATCTGTATTGCTAACGCCTTGGGGGCTCACTGAGAATGATTTGCATCACAGCCTGTCTGAGATCTTTGCGCATCGAGTGGATTATGCTGATCTCTATTTTCAATATAGTCGTAGTGAAGGCTGGAGCCTCGAAGAAGGGATTGTTAAAACAGGCAGCTTTAATATAGAGCAGGGCGTAGGTGTACGTGCTATTACAGGTGAAAAGACGGCTTTTTCTTACTCGGACACCTTGAGTAAAGAGGCGTTGCTAGGTTCTGCTCATGCCGTGCGTACTATTGCTAGACAGGGGCAACAAGGACGGGTTCCAACGATCGTTTCGCGTCAGCCAGAACGACCTCTTTTATATGTGCCTAATGATCCGTTAGATAGTTTGACTGCACCACAAAAGGTGGCTTTATTAGAAAAAGTAGAGAAAATGGCACGAGCCAAAGACCCGCGGGTTTCTCAGGTGATGGCTAGCTTAGGTGCCTCTTGTGACACCGTGTTGGTGGTAGGCAGTGATGGGCGTTTAGCGGCTGATATCCGTCCGTTGGTGCGTTTGTCGGTCACGGTGATAGTGGAGCAAAATGGCCGCCGTGAAACAGGCAGTTCTGGCGGGGGTGGTCGTTTTAATCTGGGTTACTTTGATGACCTTGTGATACAGCAGTATGTAGACGAGTCAGTTAAACAGGCTTTAGTTAACCTAGATGCAAAACCCGCCCCAGCTGGTGAAATGCCCGTGATTTTAGGTGCAGGCTGGCCTGGGATTTTATTGCATGAGGCCGTAGGGCATGGACTGGAAGGGGACTTTAACCGAAAGGGATCCAGTGTCTTTACTGACCGAATAGGCGAACAAGTGGCCTCTAAGGGGGTGACGGTCATTGATGATGGGACCTTGGTAGATCGCCGAGGTTCTCTAAATATAGATGACGAGGGAAATCCTACGCAAAAAAATGTGCTCATCGAGGACGGCGTGTTAACGGGTTATATGCAAGATCAGTTAAATGCAGGCTTGATGGGGATGCCGGTTACAGGAAATGGTCGTCGTGAGTCTTATGCCTATCTACCTATGCCTCGTATGACCAATACCTATATGCTAAACGGACAGCATCATCCCGATGAGTTGATTGCTTCTGTTAAAAAAGGGATTTATGCCGCCAATTTTGGAGGCGGTCAGGTGGACATTACCAGCGGTAAATTTGTGTTCTCTGCCTCAGAGGCATGGCTGATTGAGGACGGTAAGCTAATTCATCCAGTCAAAGGGGCGACATTAATTGGCTCTGGCATAGAGGCCATGAATCAGGTCTCTATGATTGCCAATAACATGGCCTTGGATTCGGGGGTGGGTACATGCGGTAAAGATGGGCAGAGTGTGCCAGTAGGTGTGGGCATGCCATCGATTCGCATTGACGGTTTAACGGTGGGTGGTACAGCCTAGATTGTTTATATTCAGCAACCTTATTATTTAGGTCGTTGTGTTTTTTTAGGGACTTGTGCTAGGATTAACTCATGTACAACGCAAAAAATTTCTTTTTCTTTTATTTTTATGCTTTTCCTAAGCCGCTGGCGCAGGAAGGGATGCCTTGTACACTAAACACATAGCAAATAAGATTCCCAACTAAAGCCGCCAGCGCTACAGGCGGCTTTTTTTGTGCCGCCAAAAACTGGCACAACCAAAATGGAGTTAAAACGTGTCGCATAATACTGATGATTTACGTATTCGGGAAATTAAAGAGTTAAGTCCTCCTGCGCATTTAATGCGAGAGTTTCCCTGCTCAGTAGAGGTTTCTTCGGTAGTACACGAAGCACGCCATGCTATTCACCAAGTATTACACGGTGAGGATGATCGGTTGGTCGTTGTGATTGGGCCTTGCTCTATTCATGACACCGAGGCCGCCTTGGATTATGCTCGTCGCCTTGCCCCATTGCGAGAGTCTTTGAAGGGTGAGTTGGAAATTGTAATGCGTGTGTATTTTGAAAAGCCACGTACTACAGTGGGCTGGAAAGGGCTTATCAATGACCCTTGCTTGGACGGCAGCTTTAATATCAATCAGGGATTGCGCACAGCACGTCAGCTTTTGCTTGAGGTCAATCAGATGGGTTTACCTGCTGGGTGTGAGTACTTGGATATGATTACGCCTCAGTACATTGCGGATTTAGTTTCATGGGGTGCTATCGGAGCACGTACAACGGAAAGTCAGGTTCACCGAGAATTGGCGTCTGGGCTATCTTGTCCGGTAGGTTTCAAAAATGGGACGGGCGGTAGCACTCGTATTGCGATTGATGCCATTAATGCAGCGTCACAACCGCATCACTTTTTATCTGTAACTAAAGGTGGGCACTCGGCCATTGTGTCAACCAAGGGTAATGAGGACTGCCATATTATTTTACGCGGTGGTAAGGCTCCCAATCATGATGCCCAAAGTGTAGACCAAACGGGCAAAGACATGCAGAGCTCTGGGCTACGTCCTCGCATTATGATTGACGCAAGCCATGCGAATAGTAATAAAGACTACCGACGCCAACCTATTGTGATTGATGAGGTTTGTCAGCAGGTCGAGGCAGGTGATGATCGTATTTTTGGTGTGATGGTGGAGAGCCATTTGGTCGCTGGACGTCAAGACATGGTCGAGGGCAAAGAGTTGACTTACGGTCAAAGTATCACCGATGGGTGTATTGGTTGGGAAGAATCTGAAGCCGTTCTAGAGCGTTTGGCTCAGGCTGTTCGTATACGTCGCCAAAAAGCATAATTAATAACCATAATGGCAATAAATAGGGGTGTGGCTGGTTAGCTGCAGCCCTATTTTCTTTTTGACACAGAACCTATCGTATCGACGTGCAAGGTGAGGCACACGGGGTACAATATAAATTACTTCTATTTATAGGTTTAGGTTTTAAACCGATTTTTATTGTTTTTATTATGACATCATCTACAGCCTCTAAAGGGCGCGTGGTTATTGGTCTTTCTGGTGGGGTAGACTCCTCGGTATCAGCCTGGTTATTAAAGCAACAGGGTTACGAGGTGATTGGCTTATTCATGAAAAACTGGGAAGACGATGACGACAGTGAGTATTGTTCCTCTCGTCAAGATTGGTTAGACGCCGCGAGTGTGGCTGATTTGCTTGGCATCGAAATAGAGGCCGTGAATTTTGCCGCTGAATATAAAGACCGTGTGTTTGCCGAGTTTCTACGTGAGTACAAGGCAGGCCGTACACCGAACCCCGATGTACTGTGTAACGCTGAAATTAAGTTTAAGGCATTTTTAGATCATGCTATGGGCTTAGGTGCAGAGCTAATAGCGACTGGTCACTATGCACGTGTTCGTGCCATAGATACGTCAGAGGGTAGGCAGTATCAACTCCTTAAAGGGGTTGATCAGTCTAAAGACCAAAGTTACTTCTTACACCGTTTAAATCAAGCGCAGTTGTCACGTACTTTATTTCCCTTAGGCGAAATTGAAAAAACAGAGGTACGTAAAATTGCAGAGCAATTACAGCTACCTAACGCAAAGAAAAAAGACTCAACGGGTATTTGTTTTATCGGTGAGCGTCCTTTCCGTGATTTTTTAAATCGCTATTTACCGACTAAACCTGGATTGATTAAAACTCCCGAAGGTCAGGTGGTTGGCGAGCACATGGGCTTAGCTTTTTATACCTATGGCCAAAGAAAAGGCCTAGGTATTGGTGGGATTAAAGGCAAGCAGCGTGCTGATGGGACGGCTGATGCATGGTATGCCGCACGTAAAGACTTGAAAAATAATGTGCTCTATGTGGTTCAGGGCCATGATCATCCGTGGTTACTAAATCATCAATTATCTGCAGAGAATCTTAGCTGGACAGCAGGGCATGCTCCTACGTTGACATCTTGTGCAGCAAAAACACGTTATAGACAAAGTGATGCTTCATGTCAGATTGTGCAGGCCTCAGAGACAGAATTACAGTTGAATTTTGACGAGGCTCAGTGGGCGGTGACTCCAGGGCAGTCGGTGGTGCTGTATGACGGGGATGTATGTTTAGGCGGCGGCATCATTCAGTAATTGTGTTTTTTTGAGTTTGTAATGGATCCTACCTTTATTATTGCTTTTGCAGCATTAGGTGCGTTTGTGGGGTTTGCTGCTGGCCTATTAGGAATAGGCGGCGGTATGATCTTAGTGCCGTTTTTAAACTTTTTATTGCCGATGTTGGGGGTGCCACCATTAATCGCAGTACATGCTGCTATTGCAACTGCTATGACCACGATTATTTTCACCTCAGTGTCCAGCATGCGAGCCCATCACGCGCATGGTGCCATACGCTGGGATGTAGTGAAGTTAATGGTACCAGGGTTGTTAATAGGTGGGCTGCTGTCTGGTGGTGCCGTTTTTGCCCATATCAATGGTTTGGTGTTGGCCATTATTTTTGCTTTGTTTGTGGTCTACTCAGCAATCAAAATGTTTAGAAATTCCCCGCCGCCAGTGGGTGGGGCGCTCCCTAAACCGTGGGTTGTAACGGCATTTGGTGGATTGATAGGTTTTATTTCTGGGTTATTGGGAGCGGGGGGCGGTTTTTTGTCCGTGCCTTTTATGGTTCGATCCCATATTCCAATGAAAAAAGCCATTGCCACCTCAGCAGCTTTAGGCTTTTTTATCGCTGTGGCTAATGGGATAGGCTATGTGCTGTCAGGATCAGAATACACAAGCATAGAGGCTGGTATGCTGGGCTATGTGTACTGGCCTGCCTTAATTGTTTTAACAGCCATGAGCATGCTGACAGCGCCTTTAGGGGCAAAGCTAGCGCACCGGTTACCAGTGGTGGTGCTAAAGCGTATTTTTGCTTCTATGTTATTGGTGTTAGCTATTCAAATGCTAATTGAAACTATCCGGGTACATTGGTTTATGTAATAAACGGGTCATAAGCAAAAAAGACTTCCTGGCAGGAAGTCTTTTTTATATATACACAGGATTAGGGTGTAGTTGCTTGGAAGGAAGGGCGAGCCTCTAGTCTTTCCATGAGCTGAGCGAGCTTTTCGTAATCTTCGCGCCAAGTGATTTCAGGAAAGCGTAAGTCTAAGTAGCTAAGAGCGCAGCCCACAGCTAAGTCCGCCAAGCTAATGTTAATGCCAAGGCAATAGGGCGTATCCGCTGAGAACTCGGTATCCATATATTTTAAGGCAGCGTGTATTTTGCCTTGTTGGCGAGTTATCCATGCCTGACTTTGTTGCTCTGGAGAGCGACGAGTGAGTTCAGTGTTGATTGCCCATGCAGCATCCATGATGCCATCTGCTACGGCTTCCCACGCTTTAGCTGAGGCACGTTCACGGCCTGATTGAGGCAATAAACGTCCTACTGGCGATAAGGTGTCCAGATATTCAACAATAACGCGAGAATCGAACAGACTGCCGTAGTCATCCATGATTAAACATGGAATTTTGCCCAGTGGGTTGTACTGCTGAATGATCGTATCATCGGCCCACACGTCTTCGAGTAGTAGTTCGTAGTCGAGTTTTTTTTCTGCCATTACGACGCGAACTTTACGCACGTATGGGCTGGTGAGTGAACCTAGAAGTTTCATAGAAATACAAAGTAAGTTGTAAGCTAAAAAAGTATAGCAAGAACCCAGAGGAAAACTGTGTGTAAAAGCAGTATTTATGGTGGAGCGAGGGCTTTCGCCCTGTTTTGTGGTTTATATGTCATGATTTGTTCCATAATCAAAGAGAAACTGGATTTTTACATCGATTTATGGTCAGAGCGTAGGCTTGTTTTTCACTTTGATGCATAAACTAACAAAAAACTCAGCTTTGGATGTATGGGTTGATTCTCGCTAGGGACATCAAGATTTAGGCTATGGGCGGTGGTAGAATAGAGCTTTGCCTACTTTCTTTTCTTTACTATCATGCAAATAGCAGATCAACTTACTCCTTTAAACGCGCTGTCTCCTTTAGATGGTCGTTACGCGGGTCGCAGCAATGCATTGCGCGGTTTATTATCCGAAGCCGGTTTCATGGCGCATCGAGTCGAGGTCGAGGTCGCGTGGTTAATTGCCTTGTCTCAGGCTCAGCTACCAGAGCTGCCGGCTTTTTCTAGTGCCGCTAAAGATCGTTTAAACGCATTAGTAACACAATTTTCTGAATCCGATGCCCAACGCATTAAAGACATTGAGCGCGTCACTAATCATGATGTAAAGGCGGTGGAGTACTGGCTCAAAGAACAAGTTCAAGATGACGCAGAGTTAAAAGCTGCCGCTGAATTTATTCACTTTGCATGTACCTCCGAGGACATTAATAACACTTCACATGCATTGATGCTGATTCGTGCGCGTGAGCAAGTTATTTTGCCGCAATTACAAAAGGTATGTGACGAGATTAAAGCAAAAGCCCATGAGTACGCTGATCAGCCATTATTATCCCGTACACATGGTCAGCCAGCTAGCCCAAGCACAATGGGTAAGGAATTTGCAAACGTAGCTGCTCGTTTACAACGTGCCATTGATGCCATTGCAGCGGTTCAACCTTTGGCTAAGTTAAATGGTGCTACCGGTAATTACAATGCACACCTAAGCGCATATCCTGAAATCGATTGGCCTACATTTAGCAAAAACGTGCTGAATGGATTAGGTCTAGTCCAAAACGAGCACACCATTCAAATTGAGCCACACGATTGGATGGCTGCCTTGTTTGATGCCGTGGGTCGAGCTAATACGATTTTGTTAGATTTCAACAGAGACATTTGGGGCTATGTGGCATTGGGCTACTTTAAACAACGTCTCAAAGAGGGCGAAATTGGATCGTCCACGATGCCGCATAAAGTTAATCCTATTGATTTCGAGAACTCCGAAGGCAATATAGGTTTGGCTAATGCTGTATTACGTCACCTATCTGAAAAGCTACCCGTCTCGCGTTGGCAGCGTGACTTAACGGATTCAACCGTGCTACGTAATTTAGGTGTTGGGTTTGGGTATTGTATGGTGGCGTATGATGCGTGTTTACGTGGTCTAGCTAAGCTAGAGATCAATGCTGCTGTTATAGATAAAGACATTGATAACTGTTGGGAAGTCTTAGCTGAGCCAGTGCAAACCGTAATGCGTCGCTATGGCTTAGAAAATCCTTACGAGCAACTAAAAGAGTTGACTCGAGGTAAAGGGATTAACGAAGTAGGTTTACGTGAGTTTATTTCAGCTCTCGCCTTACCAGAGTCAGTAAAATCAGATTTGTTGGCGATGACGCCGCGCAGTTATATTGGTTTAGCGGCACAATTGGCTAAACAAATTTAAAGGTAGATAGGTATAAAAAAAGGTCATTTTTGAAATGACCTTTTTTATTAGGCTTGAGTATCGTAGCCTTAGGAGTTGAAATGAAAACAAGTCTTAATTATCGTCATTAAAAAGGTGACCAAGTTTATCTGCTTTGGTTCGTAAATAAAAACGATTATAAGGATTAGGTGTAATGCGGTGCTCAATTCGCTCGATGACGTCGTAGCCCATGTTCTCTAAGGCATTAACTTTACGGGGGTTGTTTGTCATGAGACGCACGACTTTAATATTAAAAAAATCCAGCATCGGACGACAAAGCTCATAGTTACGCTCATCGGCCTCAAAACCGATGAGTTGATTGGCTTCTACCGTATCGGCACCTTGATCTTGTAGATGGTAAGCTCGGATTTTATTGACTAGGCCAATGCCTCGACCTTCTTGGCGCAAGTAAAAAACAGCGCCTCGACCCGTTTCAGCCACACGCTGAAGGGCTTTTTCGAGTTGAGGGCCACAGTCGCAACGCAAGCTAAACAGGGCATCTCCGGTAAGACACTCTGAGTGTAGACGTAACAGAACAGGCTCAGGAGTACGCAGGTCTCCCAACGTAATGGCTAAGTGTTCTTTTTTTGTTTCTTTTTCAATAAAAACGTGGAGAGTGAAATCAGCCCAAGGCGTAGGAAGCTGGCTAGATGTGACGTAGTTCAACAAAACAAGGTATCCAAATAAAGCAAAGCATAAACTATTTTAGTTTGGTTAATATAGCACTAGGAGCATAAAAAAAGCACCCTGAATACTAGCCCAAGGTGCTTTTGGTCTAATCGCTAATAGGTTTGATTAGACTTTTTCAATTCGTGCTGGTAGGCCTTGGCGTACTACAGCACCAGATACCCAATCAATCCAAACGTTATTGTGATCGCCTCGGGTGGTGTCGCGGAAGCCCAAGTCGTTGATATTTACCCCAGCGGATAGAGCTGGGTTATGTGGCATATCTTTACCATCGACTGAGTGGGCTCTAGCCCCTAGTTCCTTATGGCCATAGCCGTGCTCTATAGCAATAGCACCGCGCATGACGCCGTCACGAATCATAGCGACGCCTTCGGCTGAGCTACCGGGTGAGACCAAACGAATACGATCGCCGTTGTTGATGCCTAGCTCTTTGGCATCCTCACGATTTATTGAAATCGGATTATGAGGATGCACTTGTCGTAGACGATCCACAGCAATAGATAATGAGCTCATTAAGTTCGACTTGTATGAGGTCATTAAGAAAGGCCAGTCCTGATTGCTATAGGTTTGACGCATATCAGAGCCATCAGCAAGACGAGTTGGGTACCAGGTTGGGCAGCCACTATTGTTTTCACCAGTGATAGAGTGCTTTGTTTTAAATAAGGCCTCATCCCAGACGGGTAGCATGTGTGGGTGTGCGTTTTTCAGGTGGCCTTTGTCTTCGTCCCAAGCATCTTTAATCTCATCAAATCGTCCTCCACGGCTCATCACCATTGCGACTTTACGCCACTCGTCCTCGGTGACTCGCTCTTGGATCGTATCCACATAACGAGTTAAGCCGGTTAAGCGAATATCATCATCCTGGGCATCGGCGACAGGGCGTTTCATACCATAGGCAATATTAGCAAAGCCGCGGATGTAAAAATCTGCAGCCGTGTCTAAGGGGTAACGGTCGTCGCTGTTTGGTTTGCCAATTGCATTTTCACCAAAGCCAGGCATACCAATGCATTTTGCCACTGAGATCAAGAAGCTTTCTAATGAAATAGGTTGCCCTTCTGCGGTGCGAGCGACTTTAGGCTCTAATACGGGCCAGCGTACAGTGGATGTTTTTGCGATAACGTCAGCCCAAGGGGCAGAAACACCCCAGCTTTCGTAGGTCACCGTGTCAGGCACAATATAGTCAGAAACGGCAGAGGTTTCGTTAATAAAGGGCTCTATAGAGACAATAAGAGGTAGCTTTTTAGGATCGCAAAGATCGTCGTAAAGCGCATTGCGCATTCCTGCTATACCATAGAGAAAGTTACCCATATGGTTAATCCACGCTTTGGCTTTGTAAGGGTAGCCAGCCATACCAGAAGCAATGAGCTCGGAGCTAAGAGCTCCCCCAACGGTGGGGTACCATGGTGCTGGGGCTGGGTATGGGTTTTCTCCTGCCGCAACGCGACGCTTGTATTCTGAGGATTTCTCGTAGGCCATGCGGTTACGGGACAAGGCTAAACCTTTAGGTTGGGCTTGGCCTTTAAAGCGGAAGTCATAACGAGGGCCAGGGCCAAATGGACCAAATGGGCCTGCATCAAGAACTAAGCCGCCTTTGACGTTTAGGTTTCCAACTAAGGTATTGAGCATGGCAATCGCGTAGGCGGTGTAGAAACCGGAGCCGCTCATGGTACCACCGTGAGCATCAACCACAGCACGTTTGCCGTAGCTAGTGAACTCTTCGGCTAAATCCTGAATGTCTTTAACTGAAATCCCGCAAATTTCACTGTATTGCTCGAAGCTCATGCGTTGTGACTCTTCACGCAGCTTGCTTAACGAGGAGCATACCTGAATGGGGGCTTCACCCAGACCTGCCGCTGAGACCTCTCGGCTTACAAATAGCTCTGCTGCCTCAAGTATGGTGTGAGGAGCTAAAGAGCCATCTGCACGTTGAACAACATACACGTCTTCTGGCTTGTCTTCACCCTCGGCGGCTTCGTTGATAGGCCAGCCTAAGTCAGCTCCACGTAAAAACGTACCAAAGCGAGGGTGCTGTGGGTCGTTGATCATTAAGTGGGTAGCATTACACCAGGAGGCTTCTCCGGCCGCTTTCATGGCTTCTGGGCCGGGTTGTGACAACATCACACTATCAAAGCGCTCATTTTCTAACATCCAGCGCAATAGAGCCATGACCAAGGCTAAATCGGTTGCTGGTTTGACCGCCATCCAACGGTTTCCTGAGCCTGCAGCTAAGCTGGAGGAAGTAGGCAGAACCGGAGAGACTACGACGTATTTGAAGGTGTCTTCTTTACGTGATCTGGCTTCGGCTAACTCACGGCCTTGGCGTTGGAATGGGTTACCCGATTGGGCGGGGGCCGCACCGATAAATAAGCCAAATAAGGCGTTGGACCAGTCAGGTTTACCATGAGGCATGCCTTTTACGTCGCCAAGCGCTAAACCAGCACCTATACGGAAGCTCTGGCCGCAGTAAGAGCCGTGGTTAGCGCGGTTCATCGTACCAAAGGATTGCTCTGCAAAGCGGCGGATCAAAGGAGTACGACCTTCGTTACCTGCGTCGGTAACGATAAGTTGGTTGGAGAGAGGGCCGAACTCTGGATTTTCTGGGTCAATCAGCGTCTCGCGATCAAAAATAGCGCGTAGGCCGTCTACATGGCCTTCGCCAAATAAATCACCGCCTTCGCAGACCTCTTTGATCAGTTGCTCAAAGCTAATGCTTTCCCATTTACCTTCGCCGCGTTTTCCTACCCGTTTTAACGGTGAAAGGACGCGGTAGGGGTTATCGACTTGTTGTTGCATGGAGCTGCCACGAGCACAGGAGGTGGCACGGCCTTCGATGCCGTACTCTATGCCTAGTTTGGCATAGACGTCACGGACTGGTAGCGCCATAGGAGCAGGTGTGGTTGTGGCCAACGGGTGATAAGGATTACCTGCAATACGTAGGATTTTATTATTTTCTTGGTCTACGCGTACACGCACCCCACACTGTGTCCAGCAGCCTAAGCAAAGAGAGGGGCTGACAACTTGACCGGGCTGAGTGGTGAGCTGGCCTGTGGCCTGATCAATAGTGAACTCAGGAGTGAGGGAGTTGCCACGTACGGCATGTTTAGGCGGGTGGCCTGCTGAGCCTTGGGTAAAGCCTTTGACTGCATTGACTACGGTATCGCTATAGCCTGCGGCAAACGCAGCCATACCACCGGCCGCTAAGGAGCCGTGTTTAAGGAGTTTGCGCCTATCGTTATTTGGTTTGTCTTGCTTACTCATAATAGTGTTTCCGTGTGTTTAATTATTAGAGAGTCAAATTATGCGGTTGGACGCAAGGCGGAGAAGGTGGGAAAGCGGTCTAGGAACCAAGTGATGATGGCAAGTAAAGCAATACATAAACCAAACACCCCAGCCATCCCTAATAGGCCATCACTGCCTAAAGGCATACTGTGTAAATAAAGGCCTGCACCATATTTAGGTACGCCTTGAACGCTCATTAAGACAATCCAACGGAATACCCAAGCTGCGCCCATCATGGTTAAGCCACAAATCAACGAGTGCATAGGGCTGCAGAGACGGTTCGGGTGTACACGCAACATAAAGAGCAAGAACAAAGCGAGAACAATAGAGGCGGTTAGGCTTAAACGCCATGTAGGGTATGAGCTAAAGAGATCCATTGCTGCAGGGAAAGACGCATCTAAACCCGCTAAACCACTCCCTACCCAAGCTAAGCCGCAAACACCCAGTAGTATCAACGCGGTTAGCCCTAAACGACGAATCAATAGAGAGGGTAGTGCAGCCATCCCGCCAGGTAGCCAACGACCTACAAACAACATGGCACCTAAAGCAGACAACCAGCCAGTGAGCGCAAAGTTAATAGGGAGGAAAATCGTATTCCAAAGTGGACGTGATCGCACAATCATAATTTCTGCGCCGGTATAGACCAAGATCGTAATAGCAGAGAAAATCAGGGCAATACCTACCAGACGCATGAGCCCATCTTTACGTAACCACCACAATAGGCAGAAAGCTAAGGCTAGCATAACAAAGATGGGTAGCAGTACTGCACCAATGGACATCCATGACCAAGGGGTGAAGTGAGCATAGAAATGCCAGAATCGAGCAGGCTGATGTAAGTCAGCTAATAGTGCTACCGGAGCAGCTATGGCACTCATTGCTAAGACTGTGACCGCTGCGGGTAATAACCGGCGGGCCTCAGATCCAGCGGGGCTGAATGCAATAAAAGAGGCTGTGATAGCTGCTGTAGTTGCCATCGCTACTAAAAAGAAATACTGCACAGCCCAAGGTAGCCAAGCGGCATCATAGGCAGGGGTTAGAATTTCGATAATATTCATGATGTACCGTCCTATTAGTATTCAGCGACTAAACGTACACTGGTTTGACCCTCTACCCCATTGACGAACTCATCTGGCATACCGATGTAGTAGACGCGTGGTGCGGTGTTCATATCAGGTTTGAGTACCTTGATGTCATCACTGTGTTCTTTGAGTTGTTGAGAGATCATGCTGTCTGGGTCATTAAGGTCACCAATAATACGGGCTCCGCCCACACAGGTTTCCACACAGGCCGGTAGTAGACCAACCTCTAAACGATGCTCACAGAACGTACATTTATCAGCCGTTTGGGTCTCATGGTTAATGAAACGGGCATCGTAAGGACATGCTTGAACACAGTAGGCACAGCCCACACAGCGTTCGTTGTCTACGAGCACAATGCCGTCGTCACGTTGGAAAGTGGCCTGTACAGGGCACACCGGAACACAAGGTGGGTTTTCACAGTGATTACAGAGACGAGGTAGATTAAACATGGCGGGTTGGCCGTCATCGTAACCTTCAACCTCGTATTGCAATACGGTGGTGCGGAATTGACCAATAGGGGGCTGGTTCTCCATTGAGCAGCCCACTGTACAGGCTTGACAGCCAATACATTTACGTAGATCTACCAACATACCAAAGCGTTTGCCCGTCATGCCGGGGCGGCGAGGTGGCTGATCGTTAATCCCAGCTTGGACGGGAGTAATAGGAATAACCGTGGCAGCGGCACCAACGCCTAGAAGGTTTTTAAGAAAGCCTCGTTTGCCCGGTTGTAATTGTTCAGTTTTTACCGTTTTTCGCATACGTCTACCTTT